>JAFDHO010000394.1 GCA_019308745.1 Deltaproteobacteria bacterium | reverse complement strand
TTTTCTCCCGGATCGTCCCCGGATGGAGGTATATCCGAAACAGGGAAGAGGTGATGAACAGGCCCAATGCAATGTTGAGAGCGGCCTTGGATGGATCCAACCAGAGCACCCCCATGAGATAGATCAATACCCCGATGAAGATAAAGAAGATCACCGTGTTGAGGACATCCGCCCTTGTGAACCTTTCAATAACAGAGGCCACTTCCGGGTTCTCCCCGCCTTCCTTTGCCCGCACGAAGCGCGTTGTGAAAAGATAAACGGATATGGATATGATCCCGAAGAAGATGAGGGCCGGTGCATACCCCCGGGCTATGACCTCGAAATAGCTGACGCCCAGGAAATCGGCCATGATGAAGCCGGCTATGGCCATGACAGGCGGCATGAGCAGGCCTCCGAGTGAAGCCGAGGCCTCCACTGCGCCTGCCTGAAGTGCAGGGAAGCCCGCCCTCTTCATCAGGGGTATGGTGTACTGCCCGGTGATGGCTGCATTGGCGGCTCCGGATCCACTGCAGGTGGCAATGGCCATCGAGGTCACGACCGCTGTTTGCGGGATGAGGGTCATGCGCCTGGAAAATATGCCGGTAAAGGTCTTGACAATGGATTCCTGAACACCGAACCCCTGGGCGATACCCAAAAACATAAAGAATGCGGCGATGACACCCACCCCGGTCTGTGAATAGGTCCCGAACATGCCCAGGGTGATCTCAACGGTTGAAGAGGTGATCACCCGTGTCCAGGAAATGCCGGGGTGACCGAAGATGCCAGGGAAAATTCGGCCGTAGACGGAATAGAACATGAGAAACAGGATGAGGTAAAAGAGAATGCGGTGCTCACGCCGGGTATACTCGAGAATCAGGCCAAGCATCAACGCCCCTATGATCTTGTCAGCCGTGTTGAAGAAGCCGGCTCTCTCATAGAGGAGGGCGTCAAACTCTGTCCTCAGGTATATGGCGGAGACAATTGCGACGGCGATACAGAGACAGGCCAATACAATATTGAGGACGAGGCCCAGTCGCGGGTACGGCAGGTGCCCCTCTGCAAAGAAATTCAGCACCCAGAGGACATAGGCTATCGGAACCAGGGTCACAGCGAGGAGCATCGCTCCCCCTAGGCCCGTGAGGAAATAATGCAACGAAATCACCAGGTAGACCACAATGGTCGCAAGATAGCAGGGGACCAGGAATCTCCGCATCCCAGCAGGTAATTCCGCTTCTCGCCCGGGGTCTATTTCCATCTCTTTGCTCCTTGACTAGGGGACTAAAAAAGCGGGCCCACCCCCCTATTGCTTGTCTTGCGGGAGTGAGCCCACCAGTACCTCAACTATTCCACGCGCTTTTCCAAGGTCATTTCGCTTTGGCTTTCATCTTTTCGACCGCCGCCTTGATCGTTTGCTCGGTAGCGATGACCCAGCTTGGATCCCATAGTCCTTTTTCTTTCAGGTACTTGGCTAGACCAGGATGTACCGGAACCTCGGGTATGCTCCTTATTCCTCTGACCTGGAATCCGGCAAAGTCCGCTGCCAGGGGGCCGAATCCGGGATCGAGCCGCGTCAACGCAGCCGCCTCTTTCTCAAAGACCTTGAGCACCCTGTAGACGTCCTCTGCAGGGAAATTCAGCCCGTGGTGGTAGCCGAAGAAGAAGGGCACACCGTAGAGTTCATCCACCCCCAGATCCCTGGTATAGGCCTTCTTGATATTGATCTTTACCGGGGCAAAACCTGCGGCCTCCAGTTTTTTCATCTGTTCCGGGGTGGGATTCACGCCCTGGAGGGGACTGGCCACATCCAGGACCTTGAGCCAGCTGGGCAGGGACACCGTGGCCGTCGTATAAGCCGCCGTGGCGTCTATAGTCCCAGCTCTTAAGGCATCCGCGACCTTTGTCATATCCACTTCCACGTGGGTGATCTTCAGGCCGCAGATGTCCCTCATGGCCCTGAAGATGTTGATATGGTTCATGTATCCGGCCTTTGTCATGTAGATCTTCTTGCCGTCCAGGTCCTCCCAGGTGCGATACTTGTCTTTCCACTTGGGCAGGGTCAGTATGTGTGTCTCCATGGTGTAGGTCCAAAAGGACTGCACCGGCATCTGTTTTACTTGGGGTTCGAAGCCTGCAAAAGGCTTGACAAAGGCATAGAGCTTTCTCA
>JAFDHO010000393.1 GCA_019308745.1 Deltaproteobacteria bacterium | reverse complement strand
TAACGGGGTAAATGATTGCAGCGTACGCTAAGTACGCCTCATCACACGAGATTCGCGCGCCTTGAACTTGAAGCTTTTTACTTTGCCATCCCAATTTTGACTTTTTGCGAACTCGTCAAGCATGGGACCTGAATATCGAGACCTAACTGGTCGTTTGGTGCGTACTCTATTTGGTCTTCGGACTGCTTTTAGTCTGGGGCGCACCTCGACAGCTGCCTGGAATGTTGAAGGAACTGTACTAAAACAGCCCTGTGTTTGGAGCTTAGAATGCTATTTTCAGTGGGTAAATGTGCCTTTTATACACACGGTCATAAATAACTGCGCATGCTTGACCCTAACTCGCTATCATCTATAATCCCGACACTGCCGCCATGCGCAAGAATTTATGTCCGTGTGTATAGAAAGGGTCTGGGAAAAGATGCATCGCACAAATCGGGACTACATTCCCGGGTATGTTCCAGGGTATGTTTGTCAAAAAGGTGGGTCGGTCCGACTAAGAAGCGAGAATCAGGGAAACAGAGAACCAGAAATTAAGCATGCATTGGTATTGTGAAGATTCAAGGTAAGAAAGGGATAAGAGATCTGCTTGAAAAGGGGGTAGGGGGGGGTGTATTTCCTGGTGCCGTGCTTCTTTGGGCCAAAGGCGACGAGGTTGTCACGGTGGAGGCGGTTGGGAATCTCTCCCTCACACCCGGCAAGATACCCATGAAAAGGGATACCGTCTTTGACCTTGCCTCCCTGACAAAGCCTCTCGCCACAACCCTTGCCCTGATGAAACTGGTTGACTCGGGTAAGATCGACCTCGATCGTCGCCTGGACGACCTGACTGAAGGGCTCTTGCCTGAGGACAAGAGGGATATAACTCCAAGGTTGCTACTGAATCACTCCGGCGGCTTCAGGGACTGGGAACCATATTTCAGGGACCTGGTTTCACATCCGCCTGGTGAGAGGAAACAGATCTTGAGAAGGCGGATCATGTCAGGACCCCTTGCATACAAGCCTGGCGAAAAATGCCTTTACAGTGACCTGGGCTTCATGATCCTGGAATGGATCGTGGAAGAAATGAGCGGGATTGAAATGGGAAGATTCCTTGAGGAGAATATCTACCGGCCATTGAGACTCCAGCATACCTTTCTTGCTTCGGAAGAGCACCTGAAATCCATTGAAAAGGATAATTTTGCCGCTACCGAGAAGTGTCCTTGGCGCAAGAGGGTAATCCAGGGAGAGGTGCATGATGAGAATGCCTATGCTTTGGGAGGCTACTCAGGACATGCGGGATTGTTCAGTACAGCGGAAGAGGTGTACAGGATTGCCGCAATGCTGCGGGATCACTACCTGGGGAGGAGAGAGGACTATTTCAGTTCGGAAACCGTGGAGGAATTCTTCAGGAGGCAGGAGATGGTTGCCGGGTGTACCTGGGCCCTTGGGTGGGACACGCCCTCTTTGGAGGGTTCCAGCTCGGGGAGATACTTCTCGGAGAAAAGTGTCGGGCATTTGGGCTATACAGGCACCTCCTTGTGGATGGACCTGGAAAAGGACGCCATCGTAATTCTGTTGACCAATAGGGTACACCCGGCACGTGACAATGAAAAGATCAGGGAATTCAGACCGGTCCTGCATGACAGGGTGATGGAGGTTTTGGGGCTGGACTGTTGAGCCGCAAAAGAAGTAATGTTTGGAATGGAGGTATTCATAATGGGAGAAATAAAGAGTACCCTTGAGATAATAATGGAAAAGACCAAGGGATTGACCGTGTCCGAGGAAGAGAAGGCCGCTTACAAGGAGCAAGAGGCTTCCCGGAAGATAAAGAGCCTCGCACAAAAGTATGTTGACGGAGCCGTAAAGCTGGAAGCACTAAAGATCGAGGTGGCCGCTCTTGAAAAGGAGTCTCCGGACCTGGCCAGAAAGTTATTGCTGGATGAGGTCATACCCAAGATCGAGTTGGAAGGAGACAACGAGTCGACCTTTGAGATCCTTGAGCAGGTTCTTGGGCTCGACACAGGCCCCATGAGAAAGGCATTGGAAGAGGCAGGAGCACGCCTTGATTCAGAAAGGGTTTCCCTAGAACGCTCGATCCTTGAACGGCTCAAGGAGAAAGGAGTATCAGGAGCCGCAGTGATCCCGAATATCAATGCGGATTCAGAGTGG
>JAFDHO010000392.1 GCA_019308745.1 Deltaproteobacteria bacterium | reverse complement strand
ATTGAGTGTTGTTTGGATGTGGCAAATCATATAATTGCGTCAGAGCGTTTTCGTGCACCAAAGGACTACGCTGATTCCTTTCAAGTCATTGAGGAAGAAGGCCTTATTCCCCCTGAGCTTGGGCAAAAACTCCGTCAGATGGCAAAATTTAGAAATCGTCTTGTACATTTATATGGTGAAATTGACAATACTTATGTTTACGAATTCATAAAAGAGGACCTCAAAGATATAGAAAAGCTAACCTGAGTTTCCTACTTACAGATATATCAGTCAACACTTTCCGGCTCAACCCTTTCGAATCAGAACAGAATTTTTCTGCAATAACAGCAGGTTAATTGTACTGCCAAGCAAAAAGCAATTCTTTTCAAAACAATTTTTAAACATATACACTGATATAAGTCTTATCAATGGACGCATTCCCGTCTTAGACTTAGCCATTTCAATCATACGAAATACATTACTAATAAACGCTTAAGCTGTCTAATGCTCATTTTCCATTCTATGCATTCAAGATTTTTCTTGACAAAAATGATCATTATGTATACACTGATAACCATGGCCACCATACAAAAGAAAATCTCACGCGGTCACACCTACTGGCAGATCGTGGAGTCCCGACGCATAGGCGGGAAGCCGCGGCCAGTCGTGCTCCTGCATCTGGGAACCGCCGAAGGGCTCTTGCGACGCCTCCAAGAAGGCGGCAAGAAGCCCATCAAAGCTCAAATCCTTCATTTTGGAGCCCTCGCCGCTCTGTGGAATATGGCCGAAGAGCTTGATGTCATTGGGACCATCGACCGCTGGGTCGGAAAACGCAACCAGGGCCTATCCTGTGGTCAGTACATGCTCTTGGCAGCCCTGAACCGGGCTGTTGCAGCCTCCAGCAAGGCATCTCTTTATCAGTGGTACCGAAAAACCGTTCTCTATCGCCTGCTCCCTGCATCAAAATCCTCTCTGTCGAGCCAGCGCTTCTGGGATCACATGAGTTACCTCGATGAGGCTACTATCTCCAAGATCGAAGAAGACTTCACCAGCAGGCTGGTTGAACATTTCAAGATTGATTTGAAGACCCTGCTCTTTGATGCCACCAATTTCGACACCTTCATCGATACGCAGACCAAATCAGTACTTCCCCAGCGAGGACATGCCAAAAGTAAACGTGTGGATTTGCGCATCATTGGACTTGCGCTTTTGGTAAGTGCCGATTTTCATGTCCCCCTGCTGTCTCACCTATATCCTGGAAACCAAAATGATGCAGCCATGTTCTCCAGCATTACCGAAGACCTTGTGGCTCGCTACCGTCAGTTTGCCAAAGAATGCCGGCATATCACTCTGGTCTTTGATGGGGGCAACACCTCCGAAGATAACATTGAGGAGATTGAAAAAAGCCAATATCACTTTGTCACCTCCTTGACCATCACTCACCATAAAGATCTTCTCGATGTCCCTTTGGGTCATTTTGAAGCCTTCTTAGATCCTCGCTTAGAAGGAACCACTGCTTACCGGACAACCAAAGAGATCTGGGGTAAAACGCGCACCGTGGTGGTCACTCGATCTCAAAGACTTCTTTGCGGACAGATCGCCGGTATTAAAGCAGCCCTGAAAAAGAAACGCAGCGCACTGCATCAATTACGCCAAAAACTTCTCCGCAGCCAGCAGCCGCAGGCCCGTGGAAAGGGCTATACAAAGGAATCTCTTCAGAAGCACCTCCATTCAATTACTTCGGGGCAGTATATCTCCGAGATCCTCCATGCTGAGATTACCGAGACCGGCGGAGACCTGGACTTTATATTTTCAACCGATTTTAACGCCTTCGAAAAACTCAAACGCATACGCCTCGGCAAGCGCATTCTGTGTACCGACAATGACGACTGGAGCACGGAACAAATCATCCTTGCCAGCCGTGCACAGCACCATGTTGAAGATGCCTTCAAGCAGATGAAGAATCCCCACTGGGTCAGTTTTTCTCCTGCTTTTCACTGGACCGATCAAAAACTCCGCGTTCATGCTTTTTATTGTGTTCTGGCCTTGATGTTGAGCTCCCTTCTTCAACGAAAGGCTGCTCAGGCGAATATCCGCCTTACCATACCCGCTCTCTACGAGCAACTCTCAGATATAGAAGAGATAATCAATCTCTATCCTCCTGAGGGTGAAT
>JAFDHO010000391.1 GCA_019308745.1 Deltaproteobacteria bacterium | reverse complement strand
ATCACCGGGGAGATCACCGTTTCAACTTTGGCGCGGACAGTGCCCGCAGCCTTTTCGATAAGAGGTTCGGTTGTGATTTCAACGGCAATCCACCGGCTTTCAGCCTGAGACGGCACGACCCCGCGATAATCGATAGGAATCTTGGTTTCAAAGAACCCGGCCAAATAAGCCATCACCCCGGCGAGCATCGCCATGGCCAATGCGATTCCGATAAACTTCATTGCAAATTTCACGTTTCCAAATCCCTTCTTAAAGGCAGTCCCTGTCCAGGTACGTTCCGGTAAATCAGATCGTAAAGCACCGGAATCACGAACAACGTAAACATGGTCGATGCCGCTATACCAAAAATGATGGTCCAGGCCAGACCGCTGAAAATCGGATCCAGTGTAATAACAAGATTGCCCAGCAAAGTGGTGCCTGCAGTGAGAAAAATAGGGCGCATACGCACCGCTCCCGCCCGCAGTAAAGCTTCTCGCAAATCTTTTCCCTCACGAAGCGCCATTTGAATAAATTCGATGAGAATCAATGAGTTGCGAACCACGATCCCGGCCAGTGCGATCATCCCGATCATGGCGGTTGCGGTAAAGAGAATGGGATTGGGGAAACCGTTTACAATCCGTTCTCCAGTTTGATTGAGCAACCAGAATCCGGGCATGACTCCGATGACAGAAAGCGGTATGGCCAGCATAATGATCGCTGTGATCGCGGACAATCCCGTTTGAATGCGAAGCACAAGGAAAATGCCCAGCAAGGCCACTGCAAAGGCGATACCCAGATCCCGGAACACCCGAAGGGTAACTTTCCATTCCTCCTCGCCATTCCATATCGCTTTAACCCCATCGGGCAGTGTCCACGGCAGCCCACCGCCCGGCTTAAGATAGGTACGCTGCCGCAAAGGGATGGGACGATCTACGGTGTTTGTTGCATTCATATCGCTCATAACGTCCAGCACGACCTCCGCCGGGGTCCTTCCGGCGACTTCCGCAAAAACATAGACGACAGGCTTAAGATTCTTGTGATAGATGGCCGTGTCCTGCAGCAAAAAGTGGAGGCGCCCCAGCTCGGCAAGGGGAACGATGGGCTGCGGTGCGTCTCGAATGCCTGATTTTTCGCGAATCTTTGTAATACCGGGTCTTCCCTTGATATGCAAATCCGTCAGCGCCCGAGGGGAACTTCGAATATCAAGAGGCAGCCTCAATACCACAGGCAGCGGATTCACCTCGCTTGCAATCTGCATAAACCCCGCTGTGATACCATGGTTGGCAAGCCGAATGGTCAGGGCGATATCTTCTGTTCCGATTCCGGACAATGCCGCTTTTTCCCTGTCCGGAACAAACACTGCCTTTGGCTGGTCATCTTCCACCGTTGTGTCCACATCAACAACAAACGGTTCTTTATTGAGACGTTCCTCAATACGTTTCGCCGCTGCCTGCAACATGGAATATGGAGTCGCTTTGTCACCGTAGACTTCCACCGTTACGGTCGAAATAACCGGCGGCCCCGGCGGTACCTCCACCAGCTTGATGTTTGCTCCCAAAGATCGTGCAATGGCCTGCAGGTCTTTACGTATACGCAGCAGTATCGCATGGGATTGTTGCTTTCTGCGTTGCCGCGGGGCAAGAGATATCCGAATATCCGCATAATGTGCACCTTTTCGCAAATAGTAATGCCTCACCATGCCGTTGAAATCCATAGGGGATGGGATGCCTACAAAGGCGGTTATATCTCGAACCTCCGGTACTGTTCTTAGATAATTACCCAGCACGGCAGCCACACCTTGTGTTCTTTCAAGGGTAGCGCCTTCGGGCATGTCGATAATCACCTGGAATTCGTTTTTATTGTCGTAAGGAAGCAGTTTAAGAGGTATCAACCGAAGCGCTGGCATTATTATGGCACCCATAAACAGCAAAGCAACGATTGTAAGAAACGCACACGAACGAGCCCGGGTTTTAAGAAGCGGTTCAAGCAGCCACGCATAGACGCGATACAGGATGGATTTCGTGAGATCAAAACCCTCATGCCTTGCGGCGGGCCGGATGAGTTTGTAGGCAAGCCATGGGGTTACAAGAAAAGCAACAATGGTGCTAACCGTAACACTCACGGGCACATTAAACGCCATGGGGGCCATGTAAGGCCCCATCATTCCGGTAATGAACTTT
>JAFDHO010000132.1 GCA_019308745.1 Deltaproteobacteria bacterium | reverse complement strand
GTAATAATGATATTTTTACCGAACATAGCTTGCTTCATAGCCACGTTATAGGGATTCTTTCGAAAGCTCATCGACAGGCCATCATCGGATTGATGGAACTCAAGCGTGAATAGTAGATCGTTTCAATATTTTCTTTACAATTGGGTTGTGGCAAAATCGAAATTTTTCCATTGGTGAACCACTGGCTCGGCATTGATTTCTTCGATTCCCTTGATGATTCTTTCTCTCAGCTCCTGTTTGGATTGAACTCGAATGTTTTTGAGAAAGGTCCTTGATATCTTTGCAAAGAACGTTTCGATCAAATTGAGCCACGAGCCGTGTTTCGGTGTATGTACGTATATGAATCGATTCGGCCGTGTTGCGAGAAACCCCATGGTTTCCTTGGATATGTGGGCCGAGTGATTATCCAAGATCAAACGAATTTGAAGATCTTTCGGGTAATATGCGTCAATGTCTTTTAACAGCAGAACAAACTCTCTGCTTCTGTGGCGGTCATGCACTTGAGCAATGACGTGTCCGTCATGCAGGTCCAGTGCAGCCAACAGAGATAATGTCCCGAATCTCTTGTATTCGTAATCCCGCCCTATGCCGGGGTACTTTCCCGGCTGGGGAGGCAAATCAGGGGCAACGTTGCCGATGGCCTGAATTCCGGGTTTTTCATCTAATGACACAGTTACAATTTTTTTGCCCCTGTGTTTGGTAGGGTTTTGGTTCTGTTCGTTGACATCTTTATAGACAATAAGAACGTCACGCATCTTTTTCTCAAATTGATCATCACGCTTCTCCAGGTAATAGCGTATCTTGTGGGGTTGGAAAGGCTGAGATTTCAAGATTCGGTGAATGGTAGCTTTCGAAGCACGCTTTAAACATTCATGTCCGGCCGGGGGTGCATACTGCCGGGTGTGTTTGGCCAGTTTAGACAGTGTCCATGTCTCTGCAGCATAGCCGTGGTCTTTGGGTTTTGTACAAGCGAGGTTGACAACCCATGCTTTTGCTTCCGGGCTGATCACGGGTTCTTTGGGTTTGTGGTACTTGTCCTTGAGGCCGGTTTCGATGCCAGCTGCAAGAGCCTTGTCAATGCATTTGTAAATGGTTGGACGGCTTACACCCAGTTCGTTCTTAATGGCTGTAATGCTTTTTCCACCAGCATATTGCAATAAAATTGCTGCCCGCTGGACCTCCCTGAAAGGAGCGGTTCGAGATTGGCTAAGCCGAAGCAATACGTTACGCTGGTCAATGTCCAATAGCAATTGTGGCCTTTGCGTTGCTCTTGACATAGCATCCTCCTGGGTTTTAGAGGATTTTATATTATAGGGAATGTATTTTGTCAATGTTTTGTTGAAACGATCTACTAGGTGGACAGACACGGTGCCATTCGCAAGGTCAACCTCATTGTCGCAACCGGACACAACAATATTGCCATGAACCGCTCCGTGGAATTTGTGGCCAGGGAGTTCATTCACCAAGGAAAAGTCAAGGAGGGCATTCTGAACCGGGTGGAGGGGGCGGTTCGCTGCTTTGATCCCTGTTTATCCTGTTCGACCCATGCTTTGGGTCAAATGCCCTTGCTCATTGACATCTATGATTCGGACAAACGCCTGATGAGACGACTGAGAAGGGAGTGATTCGTGGGAACAGACAAGCCCGAGTCCAGTTCGGTCTGGATCATCGGATACGGAAATCTGCAGCGGAGAGATGACGGGATAGGACATTATGTAGTCGATCGGATCTCCCGCGAGATAGGGAACGAGGCAAAGATCACCTTGCGTTCGATGCACCAGCTTGACCCTATGCTTGCGGAGGAAGTCCAGGGCGCGGAGGTTGTCATATTCGTAGATGCGACCGTGGAGCCCCATGAGCACGACTTGATTTGGACCAGGGTTCAACCGCAACGTCCACTTTCTCCCATCGGAATGCACCACCTGAACCTGTCCATGCTCGCGGCTCTTCTGGAGTCTCTCTATGAACGATCTCCAAGGATGTGGGTGGTTTCTGTGAAGGCAAATGATCTTGGTCATGGAGAGGGTTTGTCTGCAGAAGCCCAAGAAAAGGGAGAAAGGGCAATCGCCGAAATTATACAGTTTTGTTGCGGAGAAGTAATTGACAACAGGCACGGATTCATAAATGATGGAGCGTGTCTATCCGGGCAGGAGGAGAGCAAGACATGACAAGAGGAGAGGATATTCTTATCATTGACGATGATAGGGATCTCGTGGAGGCCATTCGCATCGTTCTGGAAAGGAACGAATATAAAATCAGGGCCGCATATAATGGAAAGGAAGGCTTTCAGAAGATCCAGCAAAAGGCTCCCGATCTCATCATACTTGACGTGATGATGGCCACGGATACAGAAGGGTTTAGCCTGGCCTTCAAGCTCAGGAATAATTCCGCCTACAGGGAAATCCCGATCATCATGGTAACAGGTTTTACGAGGAAAATCGCGGAATCAGGACCGGAAGCCTTCCAGCATATTATGGGGGAGGACTGGCCCGTGAATTACATCATGGAGAAACCTCTCGACCCGGAGGAACTGCTTTCAGTCATCAAGAGGGTTCTGGAAGATACATAGGAAGAATGAGATATGGATTTCCCCGAGAAGGAACAAGATCCTTCCCAGGAGCTCGGATACGAGTTAGCCAAACAGGAACTCTTTTTCCGCAAGGAGCTCATCGAAAGGGTCCACTGGTTTACCCGGGTCCGCTGGTTTGCGGCAGGAGGTGCCGCGACGTTAGCCTTGGCACTGCGTCTGCTGGAACCTCGCTTTCCCTTTGTTCCCTTCACCATCATTGTACTCGGCATTCTAATCTATAACCTGGTTTTTCTATATGCCTGCCGTCGATTGGACACATCCGAGGAACAGAGACTTGAGCCTTTCGTCCCCTTTGCACATATCCAGATCTCCATGGACCTTCTGGCGCTGTACATGATGATCTATTTAACAGGCGGTATTTACAGCCCCCTTCTCATGTTTGTGATATTCCACATCATCATTGCAGCAATCTTTTTCCCTCCCTTTATCTGCTATTTATACAGCTTCTCCTCCCTGTTGGCGACCGGCGACTTGGTGGGACTCGAAGCGGCACAGGTCTTGCCGAAGCAGCATCTCCTTTTTAAAGGCCCCCTGTCTCCTCACTCCGCGCTTGCACAACAAAGCTTGAAAGAGATCCTGCTCCTTTTCGCCTTTTTTGGAGCGGCGGTATTCATAACTGCATTCCTTGTCAGCACCATCGTCCGAAGCCTCTGGGCCAAAGGACAGGAGATCCTTAAGGTCTCAAAGGCGCTTGATTCCAGCAACACAAAACTGACCGCTCTCTATGAGGTAGTGAAACGCATGCGTATGTGCTCGGATCTTAAGGAGCTCCTTGACACCGCTACCCACAGCGCCGCCAGCATAATGGGCGTAAAAGGGGCTTCCATCAAGCTTCTGGACGAAACCCGGAGAAAATTAGTTTTTTCTTCTACCTATGGCCTGAGCGAAGATTATTTGGCCAAGGGTGCGATTGACATTGACAGGAGTCCCATTAACCGACGCATCATAGAGGGCTCCTGGCTTACCATTGGGCGGATAGAGGAAAAAGATTTTTTCCAATACCTCGAAGACATTCGAAAGGAAGGCATCGCATCTATGCTCTGCCTCCCCCTCAGGGCCGAAAAGATGATCGTGGGGGTGTTCTGCGTTTATAGTAATGTCTATTACGACTTCAATAACAGCGATATCAAATTTTTTTCGATAATGAGCGACCTGACCGCCGTAGCCATCGAGAACCTGAGGGGCGAAATAAACAAGACCTGGTTTCTTCAAAAAGCTGCACACCAACTCCGATCGCCACTGGGCTCGATTTACAGCCTTTTGAAGGTTATCAGAAAAGGCTACCTGGGAGCTGTGAACGGGCAACAGCAACAGTCGTTAATTCGGTGTGAGAAAAGATTGGAAAAGCTGGGGGTCGTGGTGGACGACCTGCTCAAGCTCGGCATCAAGCGCCTGCACAGAGACAGGGCTACTATCCAAGCGGTGGATGCCACGAAGGTCATGAAGAAAGTCAAGGAACTCTGGGAGACTCGCGCTTCCGAGAAAAGAATCACCCTGGAGTTTGCCATTAAGAAACCGGTCCCGAAGGTCATGGCCGATGAAGAACTCCTGGATGAGCTTTTCGACAACCTAATATCTAATGCGATAAAGTATACCCCGCCTGGGGGGACGGTCAGTGTCACTTTGGCTAAGATGGGCGAGGAGGCTGTCTGTTTTGAAGTCTGCGATACCGGCATCGGAATTCCGCAAGAAGACATTCCCCGCCTTTTCACCGAGTTTTTCAGGGCGGAGAATGCAAAGGTCCTCTCAGAGGAAGGCACTGGGCTGGGGCTTGCCATTGTGAAGGAAATCCTGGACTTTCTTGGAGGCTCCATATCCGTCAAGAGTAAGTTGGGTGAAGGTACTACGATGACCTGTCTTCTACCAACTGTTTAGAATCATGGCCGGAAAGGTGTTCATAGACACACTCACTTGTTAACCGCAATGTAACTATGATCAAGGTCCGGTCATGTTGAGCAGATAACTACTGAACAGCATCCGAGACGATTTCAAGCAGCTTATCAGGTGATATGGGCTTGCTGAGGAACAGCGACGCTCCTGCCTCAAGACCTTGGGCCCTATCCTCCTCCCTGCTTTTCGCTGTCAGGAAAACAATGGGTGTCTGCCCGTACCTTTCCATTTCCCTGATTTTCCTGCAGAGTTCAAACCCGCTCATTTCAGGCATGATGATGTCCAGGATCAAGAGATCAAAACCGTCCTGCTCCAGTATTTTCAGGGCTTCCCTGGCCCTCGCTACCGTGTGCACTTCATAACCTTCCGGTTTTAATAGCTCTTCCAGGGCAATAAGTACCATCTCGTCGTCATCAACTATGAGAATTCTCTTTGCCATCACCCTCCTCCTTTGTTTTTCCCTTTCGCCATCCTTCTCTCCAAGGCCTGTGACAATGCTTCGTCCCAAGACCCACGGTTCACAACCGCATCAGGTCCAGTGCCATCTTCCTTTCGCAGGCATCCATGTCACAGAAGATGAAACCAAACTTCTCGTAGAGCTTGATGGCATTCACATTCTTGGTCTCCACGCAAAGCCATATCGATCTACACCCCTTTTCTCTTGCCTCTCTCACTGCCAGGTCTGTTAGTGCCGTGCCTATTCCCCTGTTCCTGCTGGATTGGTGCACAAATATAAGGTATTCGCAGGCATCCTCCCACGGGTCAGGAATTAAGGCGGCATGGCCTATGGCCCTGGCTTCCCTCAGCGCAAGGAAGTTTTTTCCTGTTTTGAGGATTTCCCCCACCCACTTGCTGCATTTCTCCGGGTCGGAAGGCGGGAGCCCCTGGGCGGCAGGCCTGGGAGAAAAACCCGAGTACATGTCCAAGAGTCTTTCATAGTCATCCGGTCCTCCCCTGCCTATGATGAAAGGTTCTCCCTTCTTGTCCCTCCTGGTTACGAACCTTTGACGGTTTATCTCATTCTCCGGCATTGGCACCATTTTCACCCGAAGGCCCTGCTCCACTGTCCTGGTTGTTTACCGCAGGCAAGAAGACCTTTGCCTCGGTTCCCTCCCCGACCCTGCTCCTTATTTCAATCCTGCCGCCATGGGCCTCAATAATTCCAAAGCAAAGAGACAAACCCAGGCCGGTTCCTTTGCCCACGGGTTTGGTGCTGAAAAAAGGGTCAAAGATCTTGCCCATGTTTTCTTCAGGGATCCCCACCCCGGTATCCCTGATGCTCACCGTCACCGCTGAGGAATCAGCCGCTCTTTCGATATCTGTTGCAATGGACAGCGTCTTCTCCCCATCGGCCTCTTCCATGGCATCGCGGGCATTGGAAATCAGGTTGAGAAATACCTGTTCCAACTGGCTGGAATCACCAAGGACCATTGGCAGGTCTTCCCTTAACTCCTTCACGATTGCGATATCATGGTCAATGAGCTGTTGTCCGGTTATCATCAGGGCGTTCTGGATGATCTGGTTTATGTGGATGGGTTTCCTTTCCATCCTGGTTTGCCTGGAAAACTCCCGGAGGTGATCCACGATCCTTGCTATGCGGTCGTTGCATTGCTGAATCAGCTCCAATCGTTCGCGGTTCGGACAATTATCATGGAGATTCTTGAAGATCACGTGCAGTATGGTCTGAGAGGCCATCAGGGGGTTGTTCAATTCATGGGCGACCCCTGAAACCAGTTCTCCGAGCGCCCTCATCTTGGAGGCCTCCACCAGTTGTGCCTGTGTGGTCTTGAGCTTGTCCTCCAGGAGCTTCTGGGCTGTAATATCCTTGAAGATACCGGCCGTGCCGATAACATCGCCTTCCTCGTCGCGAAGCAGGAAGAGCGAGGTGATGATGGATAATTTTGACCCATCCCTTCTAAGCACCACCATCTCATAATTTTCGGCCCTTTCATATTTTCTCAACAGGCCCATTACCTCCCTTGCCTGTTCGATCCCCCTCTCATAGAACCTGGATATGTGGGCCCCGATGATCTGCTGCCTTGTAAAACCGAGCATTTCTTCCATGGCCCTGTTGTTATATGTGATCTTTCCCTTCAGGTCTGTCGTGAGAATCCCATCCACAGAACTTTCCATGATGTTCTCTAGGAACTCCTTTGTTTCCCTCAATTCTCTTTCCAGGGTCTTGCGCTGGGTGATATCCCTCAGGATTTCCACGAAGCCGGTAACCCGACCTTCGGGATTGATGATGGCCGTGATGGTGGTATGGGCCGGAAACCTGCTGCCGTCTTTCCTTAACCTCACCATTTCAAGGTCACAGACGCCCTCTGTCCTGGTCTTCCTTGACATCATCTCCTGGATCTTTTTCTCCCTCTCTTCATGGGTGATGGTGACGGCAATGTTCTCCTTATTGACTAATTCTTCTTTTTTCCAGCCTAAAATCTTCTCTGCCCCCCTGTTGAATTCAATGATATTTCCATAGAAATCCAGGGCCATGATCGCGTATTCGGTGGCGCTATCCAGGATCTGGTTGAGAAACAGGGAAAGCTCCTTGTATTTTTCCCTTGACGCCTTTAACTCAAGGGTCCGGGTCTCCACCATTTTTTCCAGGTTGGTTGTGTATTGAGCTATCTGGGATACCATCCGGTTGAAGGATTCTCCCAGGGTCCCTATCTCATCCTTGCTGGTGACCTTTACCCTCTGGGACAGATCACCTCCGGCCATCCTCGCGGTAACTGCCGTCAATTCCTGGATAGGCCTTGTCAGGACCTTTGACAGGCCTAGAGTGAGAATGAAGCCGAGTATTATACATCCAAGAACCACCGCCAGGATAAACCTCTCGGTCTCACGGAGATCCCTGTAGATCTCCTCTTCATATGAACCCGCTACTATGATCCAGTCCCAGGGCCTGAAGTATACGTATTTGCTGATCTTTTGCCTGGGTCTTTTCTCTCCCAGTTCCGGGTTGAACCATGGATAGCGAATAGTGCCCACCTGTCCTTTGGCAAGTGATGTGGCATCCTCCACCATGGCGCGGATATACTGAAAACCGGAGGAATCCCTTGAATCTATGATGTTTTCTCCTTCCTTGGCAGGATGAATTTTCAGGGTTCCACGACTGTCTATCACATAAGCATAGCCGGTATCTCCCACCGTTATATCCCCTATTATGTCCTTGAGATACGCCATGCTCTTTTCGCTGACAGCCTTCCTATCGGGGAGGCTGATACCCTGAAGCGTTTCCTCTTGTACACTGCACATGGCATAAAGGCTCCCCACCAGATGCTCCAGGTCTTCATCGTACGCCTTTCTTATCGCGTTGCTGAAACGCTCCATGGAAAGATATGAGACGGAAAGGAGGGGAAGTAAGACCAGGAACAAGGTTACACTGATCAGCTTGAAACGGATCCTCAAATCGCGAAATGCCTTAACGGGTGAAAATATGCCTGTTCCGACGGTGTTCATAATTCGCCCTTCTCTGTGATCGCGGGACATTAACCTATTTTTCACCATGGGTCTTCACAAGTGACCATTTTTCGTTGACCGCGCTTTTCCTCATCTGATAGTCTTTACGGGACTTATCTCCAAAGAGACAAAGCATTTGTAACATTTCCTCGACAGGTATAACTATTACATATGAACACACTGGATCATAAGCCTGAGCAACAGTCCAGATCTATCTTCGTTTATTCCGATGAAATGTCTCGCTTCGATTTCGGCCCTGACCATCCCTTCATGCCCGAGCGGGCCATTAAGACCTATGACCTATGCAACCGTTACGGGGTCCTGAATCATCCCTGGATGTCCATACTTGAACCTGAATTCCTTGATGAAGCCCTTTTGACACTTTTTCATAAACCATCATATATTGATATGCTCAAGAGGGCAAGCCGGGGCGAGGTCGAGCTGGGTATGTTGGCCCACGGGCTTGGCACTGAAGACAATCCCCTGCTTCCCGGCATCTTTGAGTGGTCCCTCAAGGCGTCCGGCGGCACCCGCGCTGCCCTGCAAAGTATCATCCAGGGTGATGCCACTGTCGTCTTCAATCCCCTGGGGGGATTTCACCATGCCATGCCTGATCACGCGGAAGGCTTCTGTTATATAAACGACATTGTAATCGCCATAAAAGACGCCCTATCAAAATCGCCCGACACAAAGATCGCCTATGTGGATCTTGACGCCCACCACGGCAACGGGGTCCAGCACGCTTTTTACAGTGACCCCTCGGTCTTCTTTTTCTCTATCCACGAGACGGGCCGAGCCCTCTATCCCTGGTCAGGCTACGAGACCGAGATTGGAGAAGGTGATGGTCTCGGCTTTACCGTCAACATTCCCCTGGAACCCGGGGCGGACGACGAAGTATATGATCTGGTGCTGGAAAACGCCCTCTTTCCTCTGCTCAAGGCCTTTTCTCCATCCATCATCGTCGCTCAACTCGGGGCCGACACCCTTGTCTCCGACCCGCTCACACACCTGAAACTCACAAACAATGCGTACCAGAAGGCGGTTAAAGGCATCTTGGACATCTGCCCCAGGATCATGGGCCTGGGGGGAGGAGGCTACGACCTTTACAGGACGGCCAGGTGCTGGACACTTGCCTGGGCTATCATGAATCGCGTGGAGCCCACGGACGAATACGCAGGTCTTGTCGGAGGCATGATGTTCGGGCCTGAGATGGAGGTAGGGAGCCTCTACGACCATCCGTACAGGAGCAAGGGCGACATTAAGGAAAAGGCACTCCAGGAGGCCAAGCGGATAGCGAATCATATCCGTGAGGAAATCTTCCCCGTCCACGGCCTATCATGAACCTCTATGCGCCTTCTATTGCTTCCCGACAATGAGTCTGTCCACCACTTCCGGATCTGCCAAGGTCGTGGTGTCCCCGAGCTGGTCGATTTGTCCCTCTGCAATCTTCCGGAGAATCCTTCGCATGATCTTGCCGCTTCTGGTCTTTGGCAGGGCATCGGCGAACTGAATCTTGTCTGGTGTTGCGATGGGCCCTATTTCCTTCCTGACGTGGTTGGCGAGTTCTTTCCTCAGTTCGTCCGAAGGCTCCCTATTCTCTTTGAGGACGACAAATGCATAGATTCCTTGCCCCTTGATATCGTGGGGATACCCCACCACCGCCGATTCCGCCACCGCCGGATGGGAGACAAGGGCGCTTTCCACTTCTGCCGTGCCCATCCTGTGCCCGGACACATTGATCACATCATCCACCCTGCCCATGAGCCAGAAGTATCCGTCCTCGTCCTTGCGGGCCCCGTCTCCTGTGAAGTAAAGCCCGGGGTACTGGACAAAATACTGTTCTTTGAAACGATCAGGGTCACCGTATACGGTTCTCATAAATCCGGGCCAGGCTTTCTTGATACACAGGTGCCCCCCTTCATTGACATCCGCTTCTTTGCCGTCCATCCTCATGATAACGGGTTGTACGCCAAAGAAGGGCAAAGATGCGGAGCCTGGCTTCATGGGCATGGCTCCGGGAATGGGAGTTATCAGATGTCCCCCGGTCTCTGTCTGCCACCAGGTATCCACGATAGGGCAGCGTTCTTTGCCTACAACCGTGTAATACCACATCCATGCCTCGGGGTTTATGGGTTCTCCAACGCTCCCCAGCAGCCTGAGGCTGCTGAGGTTCCTCCCTTTGACCCAGTCATCTCCGCTCCTCATAATCGCCCTTATGGCCGTAGGGGCGGTGTAAAATATGTTGACCCCGTATTTCTCCACCACCTCCCAGAAACGATCCGGCTCCGGGTAGTTGGGGATACCTTCGAACATGAGAGATGTCGCGCCCAGTGCCAACGGCCCGTAAACGATATAGCTGTGCCCCGTGACCCAGCCGATATCAGCGGTGCACCAGAAGACGTCCTCGTCCCTGTAGTCAAAGACGTATTTCATGGTAAGGAGGGTATAGAGGAGATATCCGGCGGTGGTGTGGAGAACTCCCTTTGGCTTCCCCGTGCTCCCGCTGGTGTAGAGAATAAAAAGGGGGTCTTCGGAGTCCATGGACTCGGGTTCACACTTCGGAGAAGCATCAGCCATCAGTTCATGCCACCAGTAGTCGCGGCCTTCAACCATGGGGGTCTCCTTCTCCATCCTCTTGACCACTATGCATTGCTTTACCTCCGGACAGGATTCCAGTGCCGCGTCGGCGTTTCTCTTGCTCTCCAGGATACGACCGGAACGGTAACCGTAATTGCTTGTAATGAGCGTTTCAGCCCTGCAGTCAAGTATCCTGTCTTTCAGGGAATCGGCGCTGAACCCACCAAAGACAACGCTGTGAATAGCCCCTATCCTCGCGCAAGCCAGCATGGCTATTGGGAGTTCAGGGATCATCGGCAGGTACATTGTGACCGTGTCACCTTTCTTTATCCCTAAGCCGCGCAGCACATTGGCAAACTTGCATACCTCCCTGTGGAGCTCATGGTATGTGTACGTCTTTGATTCCTCCAGGGGTTCACCTTGCCAGATAATGGCGGCCTTATATCTTCTCCAGGTCTTTAGGTGGCGATCCAGACAATTATATGCGGCATTGAGCTTGCCGCCAACGAAGTACCTGATGTATATGTCTTCCTTGAAGCTGTATTCCTCCACCGGTCCGTCCCATTTCTTGAACCAGTCAAGATGTTTCTCGGCCATCACCGTCCAGAAGGCCTCCGGCTCCTCTATTGACCGCCTGTAGAGGGCCTTATACTCCTCCATGGTTTTTAGATGGGCCTTTTCCACGAATTCCCTGGACGGGTAAATGACACGCCTTTCCTGGTAGACCGATTCAACCTTCTCAGCACCTTTTTGTCCAATCATTGCCTCCTGTTCATGATTGTACTTTTATTTTGGGGGCATCGCAGATTCGTGTGGGTAACCCCCATATCTTGTGTTTATGTAGTGATGACCTGGAAGGCTCCTGGTTTTCTTCTAGGATAAAGATCCAGACCTCCACAATGAAAATA
>JAFDHO010000390.1 GCA_019308745.1 Deltaproteobacteria bacterium | reverse complement strand
TCCATCCGGCTCTTTATGACAGCGGAGGGATGGCGGCTTGCGAGGCAATGGCGTGGGGATTACCGGGTGTGAGTTTTGATCTCCCTTCGCTAAAGACATACTACCCAAAAGGAATGATTAAGACGAGATGCTATGATTTTGAAGGATTTGCTCAAAACATTGTCAAGCTGATAAGAGACACGGAACTGTACAGAAGAATGGGGCAAGAGGCCATAGCGTGGGCCATGGAATGGGATTGGAACAAGAGGGCCGAGGATATTCTCAAAGCCATGGAGTCGATGGTCTAAAGGGAGTGGTCAAGGTGGAGGCCTCAAGCCGGCTTGAGACACTGGGAAGAGTTGCTCCGGGAGAATGAGAATAATATCTCTGTTTCGGCCTTAGGGAAGGGAAACCCATCAATTGGGGAGCCGAACTTGGGGCCTGGTTCGATATGAGAACTGGGCAGTAAGAGCGTTCTCCCTTTCTCAAGGCAGCCCGAATCAAAGCATGCCGTCCGGATCTTACACGTTTGACGTTTGCATGGGTTCTGGTCTTTTCTTCTAGGTTGCCACCTCCTGTTCCGGTAACTGAATCAGCTCGTAGCCGGACCGTTTCAACTTCAACAACTCAAGAAGTGCCATAAGAGAAAATGAGGATAAAACGAGACATCATAATTGTGGTCCTGCTCATTTCGTTGGGAATCATACCCATAACATGGTTCAAGCAGGATTATATCAACGGAGGTGACTTTGCCTTTCCCATGGCTCCTGTACGGGGAGTAGTCGCAAACTATGCCGACATATGGCTTGACCGGGTGGGTACGGGCCTTGTCAACTCAAGAGCTATCCCCCAGCTGCCGCTCATGGCATTAATCTCTATTGCTAACGATTTTGGGATTTCTAACTCTTTGTTTGAGCGATTGTTGTTCAGCGCTCTATTTCTGCTTTCCGAAATAGGCATCTATTGCGTCGTATGCAGACTGCCTTTCGGCCAAGACAAGAAAAGAATCGCTGCGTTTGCCGCCGTATTCTACATGCTCAATCCATTCAATGTGATATTCTACTGGCACATACTCGACGGAATGATCTTCGCCTACGCCGTGTTTCCTTGTCTGTTGTGGCTCTATCTGGAGTGGAGCATGAGGGGCAGGTTTTGTTACCTCGTGCTCTTTTGTGTCACTAGCTTCTTTGCAGGATATACGTTCAGTAATCCTCTCAACGTCCTAACCTTATGGGTTTTGTTACTGTTCTTCGTATTTACAGTAAATGGCCTAGGAGAGGGAGCTCATGAGAACGGCACCGCCATTTTGAAGAAATACTCGATGTCGGTTATGTTCTGGGCGGTACTGAACGCATGGTGGTTCTTGCCCCTTTTAGGCAGTATCAGAGACGAGTATTCAGGGTTGAGCGCGACGATAGGAACGCCCTGGGACGTCCTTGCAGCGTTCAGCAGGACTACATCCCTTTTGAATCTGATGAGAGTGGGAGACCTCTATTGGGCATTTCAAGCAAGAATCTTGGGTGATCCGTACTATTCCTATGGACTCATCTATAGATCCGGCTTTTTTGTAGTCATAAGCTTTCTTATCCCTGTTGCGGTTTTTCTTCCATTGGTGATCAGGAGGAAGAATATTTCGCATCCTGTTCTCGTGTTGGACCTGTATCTCGCGGTGGTATGTCTAATGTTTCTGGCGAAGGGTAGCCACGGGCCTTTCGGAAAAACACTGTACAGTCTGATATTTAACCTGCCTTTGCTGCCTGCTTTCCGGGCTCCGATTCATAAGCTGGGGGTGCTTTTAAGTATGATTTATGCGATGTTGTTTGGGTACGGTGTAAGCTCTATATACTTGTACCTGAACAAGATTGGGAAGACTGGTGCTGTTGTCACTGTGTTTGGTATTATCGTCCTAGTCAATGGTGTTTATTCCTTTCCCCTTTTGACTGGTGACGTCATTCAAAAAGGAGGAAACTATTATCCGTCATTTCATGTGAAGGTGCCGGAAGAGTACCAGGACCTGAACAAGTGGATGCATGACAATGGCAGTGGTTACAGGTTCTACTCTCTCCCGCAGTCAGATACTCTTAATGTCACCTACAAGTGGGAGCATGGGTATATCGGCGCGGACCCCGGTTTTTTCCTCTTTGATAGACGTGGGGTATACGGTACGGTGCACAAAGGTGCTCAGCTTCCATATAGGATGCTTGTG
>JAFDHO010000389.1 GCA_019308745.1 Deltaproteobacteria bacterium | reverse complement strand
AGCGATCTCTTGAACAACCCTTGTTCAGTCGCTAATCGAAGAGCGGCTTACCTGGCCGGTACGAGCCGTTCTGTCGGGAGGGGGTGGCCGTTAAGGCCACTTCCTACCCGGATTAAGCAGTCACAGTGGAAGATTCCCTATCTCTTTTCATTATTGGCGATCCACTTGTCAATGGCTTCCTTGTTGAATCGCCAAACATTGCCAATGCGCACCGATGGAATCTTGCCCGTCGCAGCATGTTTCAATATGGTCATTTCATGTAATTTCAAATACTTGGCCACTTCCTTGGTCGTCATTATTTCCGGCATGATACCCTCCTAACCTTGCGAATTTACTGGCGAATATAGTGCCAGTTCATTCTTTTGTTCCCGTGTACTACTTTAGCAAAATGGGTGCCAGTTCTTTCGAATCGAGATGTGACTAGGAATATCAACATGTTAGAAGGAGCTACAGCGGATCAGACCATTCTAGGAGGGGAAAAATTTTTCTATTTTGGGAAACAGAGTTCCACTTTTTTGCAAAACATTACATTTTTTTGTAAATCAGCCGAGAGTAAGCTTGTTTAAAGGTGAGGTGGAGTTTTTCGTACGGATCGTTCATGGGCGAGGAGCAAGATTGAGAAACAGTGAAGAATAACGACAAGAATACAGGCTGGGAAGGGATTCCACAGGGCCTCAGGGAGTACCCGCTCCCCCGGTCTTGCTCACGACTGTTATGTCATGCTCTGTTTTTTTCTTGATGACACCCGTGAGGTGGTGCCCGTATTTGCTGAGCATCCAGATTTCGGGAATTATCTCTGACACCAGGTCTCCGTCGTCGAACACTCGCACGATAGAACTCTCCGATACGACAACTGCCACCGCCTCGGTTTCCTTACTGATGGAAGCCGCCGCCATATGACGCGAACCAAGGCCCAGGGGGACTCAAGATCCGGTCTTTCAATGAGTTCTTGATCAACTTCTGGAGATAGGTCCCCTTTTCCAGTGCCCTTCTTTCGAGTTCATCACATAATTCGTAGGGAACCCAGAGGTAAACTCTTACGCTTCCATCCCCCAAGATCAATTCTTCCACATCGAGTACTCGTCCTTTGTCCCAATCACCCAGGTATGCAGTGACCGAGTCAACGAGGATTCCGCGGATGGGGATCTTTTTTGCCTTTGACAGATCCATCAGCCTATCATAATCGGCAGGATCGAGCTCACCCTGGTAGATCCGGGCGTGGGTATCTCTCGTCAAAGACCTTCTTTCCTTCTTAAGAAACATCTTGGAACTACCTCGATTTCCCATGATTTCAGTATGAGAGCCAAGCGGAAGCCGGTCTTCCAAAGGGATTATTTAGAATGAGTAAGGCGATTTTTCAATTTGTCAAGGGGCATTTTTCTGCACATTTGCCTGCTTGCGGACGGATACCACGCGCCCGGGATTCGCTGCCCGGCGGTGGCTTTCTTAGGGGGCTTCCAAGAAAAATTCCTTGTGCCCTTGACAGCCTGAAAAGCGTGTTTATCATATTTGCAAAAATTAGATAACTTGCTGTTATTGTAGAATAAAGCTTCTATTGCTGGGTTGGTTTACTTCAGTGCATGGAAGCATGGATGACGCACGAGGGCACAAAAAAAAGGCAAAGGAGGTGAGTGATATGGCAGGGTTGATTCCATGGCGCGAAAGAAGGGAAATTGACCGGCTGAGAGGTGAAATCGACCGACTTTTCCATGACTTCTTTGACATGAGACCCTTCCGTCTCCCGTTTCAAGGGGGAGATTGGATCCCGGCCGTGGACGTCTCAGAGACTGGCAAGGAGATCGTTGTGAATGCCGAGATCCCGGGTATGAGTGCGAAGGACATCGACATCTCCCTGAACGGCAGGGTCCTTACCATAAAAGGAGAAAAGAAGCAGGAACAGGAGGAGAAGGAAAAGAACTTCCACAGACTTGAGAGGAGATATGGTTCCTTTTCCAGGTCCTTTGAACTGCCCGTGGATGTCGATGCAGACAAAGTCAAGGCGTCCTATAAGAACGGGGTCTTAAACCTGACCCTCCCAAAGGCCAAGGAGCAGGAAGCCAAAAGGATAGAAATCAAAACGGCCTAGCAGTCTGTCGGACTTGCTGCACCACACAGCGTGAGGAGTGGCAAGTCGGAAATATAGGTTGCCGGTCAAAAATGTTTCTTAAAAAGATGACTTCGAAGGTGATTTTTGT
>JAFDHO010000388.1 GCA_019308745.1 Deltaproteobacteria bacterium | reverse complement strand
AGTACATCCAGCATTTCACTGACCATCCCGGTCTGTGACCTTATGTGTCCTTGAGCATCAACCAGGTTAAGATTCCTAATTCCGTCTAATGTAGAGAGGTTTCCGGCAGGATTGAAGATAGCTTTATAAACAGCATCCCTGTCATCATAAGTCTTGTCCGCAAGGTGAAAACGATCAAAAAGGGCTGGGATAACGACTTTCCCTGCTATGGGGAGGATCTTCTTCAGGGAGTCTGCCTGGAGATCCCGCAAGTTGTGTTCCTCGCCGGCGAACAACAAACGCCCCTCCATGAAGGATTGGGCGATCAGTTCATCGGCCTTCTTTTGAGCGCGGGCAAGATCTGTATTCTTTTTGCGAACCGCATCTTTTGCAGCAGCTGAGATTTCATCACGGTCTGCCTTGGGCTGGTAGTGGTTGATAGTGTCTTGAAGTGCTCTAATTTTACGAAGAATTTCTGCAAGTTCGACTTTGCCGGAATCATCGGCAACCCAATATACGGTCTTGCCCTGAGGGCCGTCTGCAAGGTTGGCAGTTCGAATCTGTTCAAGCTTTACGCCCGAAAGGGGACTATAAAGTTCCAGTTTGAGCGGTCCACTACCAGGTGGTGATATAACCTCTTCATCCAGCCTGGCTTCAAAACCGAAAAGGCCCATGCCGGAGGAACCGTATTTAAGCTGATACTGTTGAGTCCCATCTGTGATTTTATTGGCTGCCATGATAACTCGACCACGGTCTTTGATATCTCTTTCAAGATCGGGTATCCTGACTTTTCCTTTTCTGTCCTGGAAATATTGCTCAATCTCCCTCTCTTCCTGGCTCAAAAAGCGATAGGACTCTCCATCAAATGAGACCATGCTGGCTTCAACCAGTTTTTCCAGGCCCTTCGTGACTTGCTCTCTGAGGGATGTTAAATTGGTATTTACATGGTCGGCCATGAGCTTTGCTATTGTATCGGATGTTTGTGATATCCAGCCCTTTTCCTCCAATCGTTGGATGAGGTATAGGATTTTCAGTATTCTCGACGGCTGTGCAAAATCGGATGTATCACTCCAACCCAATTTTTGATCTGATTTATTGATCTCTCTTACCCCATGGGTTCCCAGGTGGTGAATGCTGGAAAGCTCACTTTCATTGGCATCAAACACTGCGTCAAATGGAACCAAGATGCCAAGATCCTCTTCAAATCTCTGGGCAACCGCCTCCTGTACGATTTGAATCATGCTACGTTCCGTGCCACTGAGGCGAGGCCCCCGCAAGGTGGCAAGGATATCCTGCGCAAGTTGAACCTGATAGGCCAGCAGCGGGTAGTTGGCTGAAAATGACTTGGAGTTACTCGTGGGGTAAGTAATGCCCCTTGTCTGAAGGTTTTCAAGCTCGCTTAGCGGTCCTTCCCAATCCTGAAAATATTCATGAAGTTTCGTATCACCTGTGGGGTTCTTGACAAGTAGTCTCTCCTGAACGATTTTTAAGACATTCTGGCTTTTGAGATCTATCTTTACTCCAAACCGTGCATTAAGCTTGTTCATCTGGTCCCCTTTAATAATCCCCCCAATCGCCGCTGCCAGGTCTTCTTGAGATGTCATCACATGGAATATCCTGCCGTTTCCGACCATAGCACTTCTCTCTACAATACTCCGGATCTCTTCAATACGCTCGCTGTTTGCAGCGATGAATTGACCTACTTCATCCACAACAAAGAGTGCCAGGGGAATTCTGCCATCTCCCTCTTTAGCCTTGCGTTCAAGATATCTATTTATCTCTTCAACCAGACCTTCAGGAGACGCCACGTCCTCATCTTCTGCCTTTTCAATCCCCGCCTCTACATCCTCCTCGTTGCGATAGTAGGTTGGATCCACTTCCGGCAGGATCTGCATCAGGATGGCAGGGACTTTGTGAGTTGCCTGGCGTTCTTCCTCCCATTTACCCATTCCCTTTTCATAAACAGCGTGTTTAAACTTTTCATAAATACCCCGTTCATCAAGATCCCTCTCAATACGTGCTATCCATAAGCTGGAGGCGTACCCCAAACCTTCAAAAAATTTTCTTAAGAAGATATCAGATATCGAGTCGTGAACGCCTTTCTTAGCGGCTGTAATCTCAAAAACCACGAGGATTGGATCAGCGAGGCGGGAGAGCCTCGAAAGTTCCGCCTTGAGGTCTTTCTCTCCCTGGGTTACCGGTTCATGTGTTTGATAGAA
>JAFDHO010000017.1 GCA_019308745.1 Deltaproteobacteria bacterium | reverse complement strand
GGGCACCTCGGGGGAGACCGGGGTGACCGCGTTTTCTTCGGTGGTCGACTGAAAAATATCGAGGAAGATGTGGCCAGGTCTTCCTGCTGTGAGCTCCCACCTTTTTGCTTCTTCCTGTGAGACGGGGTACTCCAGGTGTGTTCCCTCGGGATCGGTTATTCTCACGGCCGCCGCACGGCCAAGGTATTTGAGGATCTTCTCCTCGATTTTTCGCCAGAGTTCGTCTGGATAAGTCCAGGCCTTTGACATGAATTCTTCCCAGTTATTCAAGACCCAGCACCCCCTGAACTTATTGGCGTGTTCCCTCAGTTGAAACCGGAGGTGCCCCCTTCCTCCAAGCCCGTAGAAAACCCCCGTATATTCAGGATGATCTTTTAGGTGTTTTCTCAAGGGTTCCCCGAGGTCGGAATAGAAGGAGGATCCAGACATGTTCCACGGTTCCTTTTCCACGGTCTCGGCTTCCTTCCAGCCCTCTTCGACACGATATATTTTGGGCTCCATCCCGGTGAGTTCATGTTCGTAAATAAAGTCCACGCTTTCCGCCCCTTCTTGAAGAAGTGCCTGTGTTACGGCTCCCCTCACATTTTCATCCTGGTCGGGTAGGGTCACAATCAAGATATGGTCCCCTTTTCTCACGGGTCCCATCGCGGCCCGGCCATGCTCTTTCTTCACCAACAGCATGGCTTGGTTCAAACACGCATCAACCGTAGAGGGTTTCTGGTACTTCGGTGCACAGGGTTCCGGGTAGTTGTGAACAGTCATTGGTTATCTCCTCCTATTGCCAGGAAAGGCCCAAGAGGCCTCCATAGATTGGTATCTTCATGGCGACCTCCTCACTTTCTCTCCCTCAGGGTGTGGAAAATGGAATAACCCAGGGACAATATCACCATGATCAGAAGGACAAGCACGATGGGCCTCTTGAGAAAGGCGAGTCCATAGACCCCCAGGGACTTATGCAGGTAATCCTCTGCGAGGGGCCCAAGTATGAAACCGAGTATCAGGGGAGCCCTGGGATATTTCCACTTTTTCATGCCATAGCCCAACAGTTCGAAAAGGACGGAGAGGGCCACGTATTGCCAGTGTCCCCTTATCAAGAAGGCCCCCAGGGAGGCTCGCCGAGATGCCGTCAACGGGCACAATCACTTGAAGACCGACAAGGCAAGGGCGGCAGAAAAGCAAGAGACAAGGCTTATGAACGCCCCCGCGGAAGTGCTCCCGTAAGGCAGGGCAATCCTGGTGAGCACATTGGTCAGTCCATAAAGAAAGGCGGAGAATATTGCAAAGAATGCCGACATGACAAAAGGCTACTCCTAAGCGTGGGTCTGAGTACAGAAATAATCGGGGCACTGTTCAGGCCCTTCAAAGAAATGAAGGCCGGCACCACAAAAGGACATAGGCCGGCACATGCCTGCACAGGGGCTGGGAAGTTTTTCCGAGGAGATAGGGATCCTCATTATGTGAATTATCCGGATCGGTCCTTACAACCGGATGAATGTCGAAGGAGAGCTATGGAGCGTCGCCCCGATCCTTGTTGAGGATGCTGTCCCAGAATTCCTTGTCCGCGTACTTCCAGTCCGGCCCGAACCTGTTGTCATAATACCAGCCCAACCTGTCGAGCCACCTGCGCCAGGTGCTCTTGCCCTTCTTCTTGGCCTCCAGGACGTCATTGAGATAGGTGGTGATGTTGGACATCTCGTCCTTGGGTATGTAAAGGGCGGCTCCCTGCAGATAGGATTTCTTAGTGTCTTCTACGCTGAGCGCGTGGGCGGTGAGCATGACCGCCATTATGCCTTTCTTTTTGGCATGGTCCAGGAGCTTGTATCCGTCAACACCCATGATATCCAGGATGGCGATATCAAAATCCTGTGAATTCATGGCTTTCTCGGCCTTTTCAAAGGTGGTCGCCTTGACCACGTCGCACACGGGCAACAGGGCCTCCAGGGTTTCGAGCACGTCAGGCTCATCATCCACGATGAGCACCCTCTTCCCTTTCAGTAGGTCTTGCTCTGCCATGTTTCCGTCTCCCGTTCAAGATGTAGTTTATTTGCGGAATCGCTCGCGCCTTTCATCCTTGGCAGCCAATTCCGCCAGTCCGCCCTTTCCAAACTTGTTTATCTTGACTCCCCCTGACAGCCTCGGGAAATCTTCCATGAGGCACAGTTCGTCAGGGAGCTTGTGGGGGGCTATCTTGTCCTTTAGGAAGTCCCTCAGTTCCGAGAGGGAGAGGGATTGTCCCTTCACGGGAATGATGCAGGCGCAAATGCTCTCGCCGAGCACAGGATTGGGAGTGGCCACCATACAGACCTGCTCTACCTTGGGGTGTTCGATAATGAGGGACTCGAGCTCCGAGGGATAGATCTTGAATCCACCCCGGTTGATGAGGTCCTTTGTCCGGCCGTAGATCCTGAGATAACCATCTTCTTCCCGGGAGACCAGATCCCCCATGAAGAGCCAGCCGTCGATAATCTGCTTGTTTGTTTCTTCGGGATTCTTCCAGTAGCCCTTCATGACATGCCAGCCCGATACGGTCAATTCGCCGATCTCCCCGTCAGGGACCTCTTCCCGGGTTTCCGGGTCAACGACCCGCACTTCGGTGCCGGCGATGGGCTTCCCAATGTACTTCTCCCGCACCTCGAGGGGCGTTGGATAGGGACATATAATCCCGAGCCCGGGCCCTACCTCGGAAGCCCCCCAAAAGGAGGTAAGATAGACAGCCATTTCCCTCTCCACCCGGGTAATAAGGCCCTCCGGCGCGATTTGCCCGGCGATGAGACCGGCCCTGAGGGAGGTGAGATCATAATCATTGCGCTTGGGATGATTCAGTTCGAGAATGTAGTGGGCCGGGGCACCCGGCTGAAGGGTGACCCTGTGCTGTTCAATGATCTGGAAGGCCTTTTCCGGCTCGAACTTATCCATTATGGCCACGGTTGACTGGAGAACAACAGGTTGAATCAGGACCGCCCCGCATCCATAGGAATGGCACATGGGCAGGAAGCCGATGAATGTCCTCACCGGTTGCACCAAAGCCCTGGGAGTATTCCCAGGAGCCCCTCACGGCCGCATAATGACAAATCATGGCTCCCTTGGGTTTGCCGGTTGTCCCTGAGGTATAGAGCAACATGGACAAATCCTTTTGGTTGTCTATGTCCGCTGCAGGGGCGGATTTTCCCTGTCCCTCTTCGAGGAGCCTGTGGAATGGGTAGACCCCGTCCCCTTCGATTTCCTTGCTACATACGGCCAGAATGAATTCCAGGCTCGAAAGTCCCTTTCGAACGCTGGAAATGGCATCCAGGTAATTGTATCCGTCCCATTCATGGAAGAGGACCAGTGCCCGTGCCCCTGAGTCCTTCAAAATGAACCGGGCATCTTCCTTCCTGTAATTGGGATTTATCCATACCACAATGAGGCCCAGCTTCTGCAAGGCATAGAAGGCAGCCATGAGCTCTATGGAATTGGGCATATAGACGGCTACCCGATCCCCTTTAACCAGTCCCAGCTCGGCAACACTGGCGGCCATGGCCTCAGCCATGGAGTAAAGCTCTCTGTAGGTTGTCTTTTCGTTGCCGTGTATTACTGCGGTCTTTTCCGGTACCGCCTCTGCGGATTGCTCCAGGACCTGCCAAGTGGAAAGACCCTCCAGTTTATCTACTATGTCCATATCCCAAACCCTTCCAATAAAGGTAGCATAGTTTAGCACACCACTTCTTTCCGCATGAATCCTATTTCATTTATCTTGACAGGGCTTGCAAGTCAATGATAAATATGCTCAATTACGAAATATGATTTCATTATGTGAAACTTTTCGAGCTGAACTGTCAGCCTTGTATCAGGAGGACGAAGTGAAGCTCCCCAGGCAGGTGCCGGGGATATCTGTCGCAGAGCCAAAAGGGAAGGCGCCGAAGCCAACCCGGTTTCGCCATTCCTCCCCGTGCTTCCGTACGGGGCATCCTGGCCAAGGCGAGTGAAGAGCGCGGGAAAAGGAGGGGTCTTACGGGATCTGATTAACGACGGAGCAGCAAGGTGCTCTTTGGCTTCTGGGGAGATATCGAGGGGATGACATTGGTCGGGCAGTGCCCTGCTGATATAGAGAAAGGGCTTTCTTGGAGCTGGAAGATCGGTTGCCAGGTAGAGAGCAGGGGCAACCCACAAATGGTTTGCATGAGAACATAGCAGTCGTTACTATAGGGGAGTGAATCATCTCCAAAAGGTCGATGAACCAGAATACATATGGAAGAAAGGAAGAATAGAGATGGGGGAAAGAAGAGACGTCTATACAGATTGTACCCTGTGTTACCATAGCTGTGGCTGCAAGGTCACGGTGGAAGATGGTAGGGCGGTAAAGGTTGAAGGTCTTGAGTCCCATCCCCTCAACAGTGGTAAGCTGTGTCCAAAAGGGGAGAACGCACTGGAGAATATTTACAGTCCCGATCGATTGAAATACCCCTTAAAGCGTGAAAACGGAACTTTCAAGAGGGTCTCCTGGGACCAGGCCCTTGACGAGATTGCCCGCAAGCTCTCTGAACTGAAAGGGGCCTTTGGCCCACAGATCTTGGGGGTCTTTAGCGGGTCCATAGGTGTCGAGAACTTGGAGATGGCAGGGCTTACCCAGAGATTCAAGGCGGCCTTCGGGTCCCCGAATTTCTTTTCCGTCGAGAGCGTGTGTTATCGGATGCGCATCCGCACGCGGCAGATCACATTCGGGAAATATCCGACCGAGGAACTGGACACAAAGCTCTATATCCTCTGGGGGCACAACCCTGATGCTTCGGATTTCCCTTTGAAGCTGGCACTTGAGGAGAACCTTGCAGAGGGAGCAAGGCTTGTTGTGATAGACCCCAAACGCATTCCTCTTGCTGATCGGGCGGACATGTATCTGAAGATAAGGCCAGGTACGGATGGTGCCCTGGCACTTGCCATGATCAACGTCATCATCAGTGAAGAGATCTATGATAAGGAGTTCGTCGAAAAACATACCTTCGGATTCGAAAAGCTGGTTTCACATGTACAAAGGTACACTCCGGAATGGGCGGAGGAGATAACATGGGTAGCGGCAGAAGACACCAGGAAATTGGCTCGTCTTTTCGCAGGGACCAAGGGGGCCAGTATCTACCAAGGGACCTGCACACAAGACCAGACAGCCAACGGCACCCAAAACAGCAGGGCCTTTGCCGTACTCCAAACAATAACGGGTAACATTAATGTGCCCGGCGGATGGGTCATCAGTCCTCGCTTGAGGTTCGGCAATGTGGGACTTGACGTGGAGGGGAAGCCACTCGGGGCTGATCAGTATCCGCTGTTTTTTGAAGTCTGGGGCAGAAAGAGCCCATATGGGGTTGTCACTGTCGTGCCGGAGAGTATACCCGACAAGATCAAGGCATTCCTGGTAGTCGGAGGCAACCCCCTACTATCGATGCCCGACAGTAATGCCTTTAAGGAGGCGTTCGCACGTCTTGATCTTTTGGTGGTTCACGACATGTTTATGACGGAGACCGCACGGGCGGCCCATTACGTCCTTCCCGCCTGCTCTCACCTGGAGAAATGGGGCGTCGCCTATACTTACAACGTCTGTCATTGTATCCCCTATCTGATGTTGAGAAAGAAATGTATCCAACCGCTTCACGAAAGCTGGTCGGAATGGAAGTTGTATACGGAACTGGCCAAGCGGTTGGGCCTGGGCGACAAATTCCCCTGGGAGACCGAAGAAGACCTGGTCGCCTTTGAGCTGGAACCCTCAGGCCTCACCTTTGATTACCTGCTCAATGAAAGGCCCCAGGGAGATTTTTATCAGCAAAAGACCTACGGCATTTCAGAGGGCCTCTTTCGGACACCTTCGGGTAAGGTTGAAATATACAGCGAAGCCCTCGAGAAGGTCGGCTTCGATCCCCTGCCCAGTTACAGGGAGCCGGAAAGGAGCCCTCTTGGAGAGGCAAAGGAGTTCGCAGAGAAGTATCCTTATATCCTCTCCACGGGAAGCAGAAACTATTATTTCACACACGCTCAACACCGGAATATAGAGGCCCTGCGGAAGATGTCTCCCGAACCCTTTGCCGAGCTGGGTCCGGAGACCGCGAAGAAGTGTGGGGTTGGGAATGCCGATGTGGTGATTATCGAAACCAATCGAGGTCAGGTTAAGATGAAGGCCAGGGTGGAGGAGCGCGTGGCAGAGGGCGTGGTCTTCGTTCCCCACGGATGGGAAGGAGAGGCAAATGCCAACCTGCTTACCGATGCCCAGTGCAGGGAGTGTATCCTGGGGTATCCTGACATGAAATCACTCATGTGCAGCATCAGGAAGGCATAGGGCGAACTCCAAAAGCCCGTTGCCCGATGCATTCACCTTGTTTTTTCCCGGAACCCATGAACCCGGCTAAAAGGCCTGCCAAGGAGCCCTCCACGGTTGTTGTCGTGCTTTGGGCATCAATCGCCCCCCGAGGCGGGACCTCTGGGGTGTCATTTCGTCATTGTTATAGGTCTGAGATCATCCCGACTTCATCGCACTGGAAATACTTGGGGCATCTGCTGCACTCTCCCCATACCTTCGGGGGCAGGTCTCGCCTATGGATCTTCTTGAATCCCAGGGCCTTAAAGAAGTCCTCGTTCATGGTGAAGGTAAAGAGGCGTTTGATCCCAAGGGCCCTGGCCTCCTTCTTCAGGTGGTTGAAGATTTTTCTGCCCAATCCCAGTGACTGGCACTCCTGACGGATGGCGAGGGCCCTGATCTCGGCGATATCTTCCCACAAAACATGGAGACTGCCGCACGCCACAACCCTTTCACTGTCCCGGCCTTTTTCTCCAGGATCGGCAGTGGCCGGTGCTACTGCAACGACAAAGTCTCTTATGTTTTCATATACGTATTGAGGTCCTCTCGGGAGCATGAGATTCAGGGCAGCGAAACCGTTTATGAGTTCAAGGATATTCTCGGCATCGGAAACAGAGGCCTTTCTGATGCGAAATATATTCTTCTTTGCAGGAATCACAGGGGCCGTCAGGGGTTTGCCCTTCCTCCCTTTCTTCTTGGGTGGCTCTGGGGGCAGGTCAATGAGATCTTCCACAGGCGGCTTGACTGTTTCAGTATGTGGCCTCTTCATGAATGTCTGTCCTCTTAACCAGATATTGACCTTATAGGTCCCGTGGCTGAATGAAATACCTAATACCCGTCACAATCCCACGGAATAAGGTTATGCAGCATCGGCTTGGTAAATCACGTTGTGGGCCTAAACCAATCGAAGTTACCAGGCACCACATAATAGTCGGGATTATGCGGATATTCAAATGTTTTTTGGTCACGTCAGGGGCGTCACCCGTGAGTCCTTCTCCCGAAAAGATGGGAGCCTTGACCAATAGGTGAGTCGTTGTTAACTTTCGAATAGGACAAAGGACTTCGGAGAAGAGGCAAGAATGGGGTTTGGCACATAACCGTGAACGGAGCGGGTTCGCTGTTCTTTGAAGGGATCCGTATCCTGGTTTCAAGAAGGAGTTGTGAAATGAGAAAGGTCTATACATTTTTGATCCTGGCAATGCTCCTCGTCTTCTCTTCGGCCGGCTGGGCAGACGAGGGAAAATCAAAGTTACTGGACAGTTCCTATATAAGCGGGAACCTGGCATTTACGAGCGATTATGTCTTCAGGGGTGTATCCCAGACCAAAGAGGATCCCGCCATCCAGGGCAGTTTCGACTATTCACATCCCTCCGGTTTCTACCTGGGTCTGTGGGGGTCGAACGTGGATTCGAGCATATCGGAAGGAGATCTAGAACTCGATTTTTACGGCGGTTACAGGAGGGACATAACGGATAGACTGAACCTGGATTTGGCTCTGTTCTACTACCACTACCCGAGCGGAGGGAGTGACCCTGAACCCGATTACGTTGAGGCACACCTCGGTCTTGGGTACAGGATCCCTGGATTTCCCCTTGCCCCGGAGATCGGGATCGGCTACTGGTATAGCCCTGATTACTTCGGGGAAGATGGTGACGCTCATTACCTCAACACAAATGTTGCCTTTTCCTTGGCCTACGGGTTTGTGCTCGGAGGGGAGCTCGGGTACCAGACGGTCGAGGGTGACAAGACCACCGGCGGTGGTATGGGGGAAGACGGGTCGGATGGATTCGACTTTTGGCACTGGCGTATCGGTCTTTCTAAAGACGTGATCGGCTTCGGCCTTGACCTGAGTTACCATGACACCAGTGAAGAGGAGTTTCTGGGACAGGACATTGCTGATGACAGGGTCGTCTTTACCATATCCAGGTCATTCTAGTCAGGGTACCATGGCTGAAAAGATCAAGGGGGTGATTTTTGATATCAACGGTGTCCTGGAATTCCAGGGGAAGCCCTATCCGGGAGCCCCTGAACTCCTGGAACAGTTGCGGGGGCAGGGGATAGGTGTTTGTATTCTCACCAACACGACCCTGAGAAGCAGGAAAGAATGTGCTGCGAAGCTCAACAACATGGGGTTCAGCATAAGGGACGAGGAGATAATAACCGCTGCCTACGCAACAGCCAGGTACCTGGAGGATCTGAAGCCGAGATCGTGCTGGATCATGGTGCAGGGATCCGGCCTGGAAGAGTTCGGCGACTTTCCTCAGGATGTCGATGACCCCGAGGTCATTGTCGTGGGGGATTACCGGGAAGGCTTCAATTTTTCCAACCTGAACAGGGCCCTTGAACTCTTAATGGGAGGCGCGAAGCTGATTGTCATGATACCTGAAAAGGTGGACAGAAGTATGGGACAGGTGGAGCTGACGGTCGGTGCCTACGGCAAAATGCTGGAAGATGCGGCGGGGGTAAAGGCCACCTACATTGGAAAACCCAGCCCCCATATCTATGAAATGGCGCTAAGGAAGATGGGCCTTGAAAAGGGGGAGGTACTGATGGTGGGTGATCGCGTTGGCACGGACATTCTTGGAGCAAAGAGAGCGGGCATCAGGTCTGTCCTGGTCAAGACAGGGGAATTCCAGCCGGGTGACCTCCAGGGAAAGATAAGGCCGAATCACACCATCGAATCTATTCGCGAACTCGGGCGTCTGCTTCTGTAGAGAGGTGAATTGTGGTCCCGGGGATGTCTTTCTTCTTGAGCACCCGGGCCAGGGTATCGGCTCCTTGCCACTGGACGATATGGACCTGCGGGACCCCGTTTCTCAGGGCCTCGAGCGCTGACTCGATCTTTGCCACCATGCCCCCCGTTACGATCCCCTTTTCGATCATTTGAGTCGCTTCCCTCGCCGATAAACGGACACGAGGTTTTTCTCCCACAAGGACTCCGGGGACGTCCGTGATGAAGACAAGGTCGCTGCATTTTGCGGCTCCGGCAAGGGCCGAGGCCGCGCTGTCGGCATTGACGTTGTAACTCTCTCCGCGGTCATTGGCGGAAATGGGTGAGATGACAGGGACCTCACCCTTACCCAGGGCCTCCAAGACAACCCCTGGATTGATCTTCTTTATCCTCCCCACATAGCCTAAGTCACGTCCCTTTCTTGTCAAGGGCTCGACTACAAAGAGGCTTTTGGTCTTCCCTGACATGGAGCGGCACGTGATGCCATTTTCCGCCAGCCACTCAGAAATGCGTCTATTTATGGTCCCTGAAAGCACCCCTTCCACGATCTTGATATCCCCGGCGCCGGTCACCCGGATGCCGTCTACGAACGTGGTCTTCCGATGAGCATCTTCTAGGGCCTTGGAGATTTCCGCCCCACCCCCGTGGACCACGATGACCTCTGAGTGGGGATTGCCTTTCAAGGCCTCTGCCAGGTCCTTGAAACCCTCCTCTCCTTCAAAGGCCCGACCCCCTATCTTTATCAACACTCTTGGTTTCATGGAACAGATCTTTATCCGGTCTTGTCCATTTTTTCAAGACCATATCTATTTCGTCAAGAGGTGGCAACCCAATAGTTCGGGTTTAAGGAATTTGGAGCAGATGCAGGATGCGCAAAAAGCCATGGAAAAGGAGAAAACACAACCTCAGTATCCCGTCCCCCAATCAAATTGTCTTTTCACGAACTTCAAGATTAGGGATGTGTCTGTTCGAATAACACCCTCTATTTTGTTGATCTTCTCGAAGATCAACTCGTTGAGCTCTTCATTGGACCTGGCAATAAACTCGGCGTAGATGTCCGTCCCTCCGGTTGTGTGAACAATGAACCAGAGGGAATTGATCTTCTGGAGCTTTTTTGTGACGGATTCCACCTTTTTGGGTTCAACGTTGATGCGGATGCTGCCGGTGATCTTGAAGCCTATTTTCAGAGGATTGCTGACTGCCACGATCTGTATATATTCTTCTTTTATGAGGCGGCTTAACCGTGCCCTTATGGTTGCCTCAGAGACCCCCAGTTTCTTGGCGATTTCCGTGTTGGAGAGCCTGCCGTTCTTCTGGAGCAATTTAATAATGTTGCAATCCGTCTGATCTATATGTTTGTTTCGAATTCTCTCATCTCTTTTTGGCGTCATAGGACCTCCCAGTGCGTTTTGCTGGAGAAATGCGGTGATGTGCTCTGCCATGGGGCAGGTCAAAGGGTGGAGGCAAAAATCCAGCAAATCCCCAAATCATCTCCCCGTTGATCAACACCAGTTTCATTTCATGCCGCTTTTTTCTTGACATACTTATTAGTTGCAGATAACCTCTTCGAAATCAACAAAATCTTGACAGAAAATTATTTCTTTTCGAACCTATCATTTCAATTATTGCTGATTATCGGCTAACTCATCCTTCTCTCCTTGGCGGGGCACGTCAGCGTGAAATAGACGACTTTGTTGATGTTGAGGTCCGAATGTCGTTCACGCTATCACCCGAAGACAAAGAAATCAACGGCCCGGAGGGAGATCTTTTCACGAAAAGGTCGAAATAGTTGAGGCAAGAAGATCGGAATAACTCCACATCACAGTTGCCGGCATACCTGGGTATTCCCACCTTTATGCGGTGCCCTGAAAGCCGTGAATTTAAAGGGGTTGATGCGGCCATTATGGGCTTACCCTTTGACAGCGGTGCAACCAGTTACAGGACTGGAGCCAGGCTCGGCCCTCGCGCAATCAGAGAGGCCTCCTTGTTATTGTGGGGGTACAACAGGTCTTTTGGAATTGCTCCTCTCGATGTTTTGGAGGTGGTGGACTACGGTGACGTGGTGGTGGAACCGGTCAGTCTCCAGGAAACAGAGAAGCTCATCTACTCAGAAGCAGGGAGTGTCCTCTCAGCCGGCGTGAAATTGATATCCCTCGGAGGGGACCATTCGGTCACCTTGCCCCTGTTGAGGGCCCATAGAGAGGTTTTTGGCCCTGTTGGAATTGTCCATTTTGATGCCCATGTGGACACGGAGAATGACCGGGTGGATCATGGTACGATCTTCCGTCATGCTGCCGAGGAGGGCTTGATAGACAGGAAGGCCTGGGTCCAGGTAGGCGCGAGAGGTCCTGTTTCCTATGCCGAGGAAGTGGAAGATGCCCGCGAGCTCGGGGCAAGGGTATTCGGGATGGATGAGTGCGAGGACATAGGGACTTCTGAAGTTACTCGGCTCATTCACGAAACCCTGGGGTCTCAACTAGTCTACGTGTCCCTTGATATTGATGTGGTCGATCCGGCCTATGCCCCCGGCACCGGTACGCCCGAAGTAGGGGGGATGACCAGTCGTGAGATCCTGAAGATGGTTCGAGGTCTCAGGGGATTGAACATGGTAGGATTCGATGTGGTTGAGGTGTCCCCTTCCTATGATCACGCCGGGATAACGTCTATCCTGGCTGCAAACCTGGTCTTTGAATTCTTGTCTTTGCTGGCCCTCGGATCACCCGGATAGAGAGCAAGGATGTGGTCTATTTGAAGGGGATCTCACAGGGGCGAAGGGGTGCCAAGGTGCCTGCTTGATCTATGAAATAATGAAGAGGGTAGTGAAAAATTTCTCTTGACACGACGATGCAGGTCTGATATTTCCTACGAGAATCGCAGATATTGAGTCGCATTTAGTTCATAATCGCAGAAAGATAGCAACAATAGGCAGAGAATCGCACAAGGACCCCTTGCTGAGGTATTGACCCGTCTGAACGCCCGGATACCGTGAGCCCCTGTTTGACGAGGATTCAAAAAGGGGGAAAGATGTGGGGATATGGAAGGGCAGGACAAGGATGATCCAGTGCAAGAGACGAGGGGGTGATATATGAGGTAGTAAGAAAGATGTTGGAGGATCCAAACCTTCAAGAAGCGCCTTTCGGTTCGCGAGTCATGGGTTGGAGCAAGAGTACAGATACTTTTCTACCGGACTGATCAATAATCTATTTCAAAAAGGAGGAACAAGAAATGCCCAAGATAGTCAAATCATGGAACGAGTGGGACCCACTAAAACGCGTAATCATTGGAAGGCCCGAAGGGACCAACGTCCCGGCACCCGAGCCGGCCTGGTGGTACGACTTGCCCCTGGGCGGATATCCTTTGGGCTCCCATGGCCCGTTTCCCCAGGAGATGGTGGACGCAGCCAACGAGCAGATGGACTACTTTGTGTCCGTGCTGGAGAAGAGGGGGGTCATTGTAGAGAGGATAGATGTGCAGGACTTCATGTTCAACAAGCCTGTCTCAAACCCCTACTGGACCAACCTGAATTGTCACGGCGTAAATAACGTCCGCGACGTTACAATGATTCATGGCAACTACATCGTTGAGGCCACCACTTGTCGCCGTTCCCGCTTCTGGGAGCGTTACAACCTGAGGCCCATCTTTGAGCGCTATTTCAAGGAGGACCCGGAGGTGGTCCATTTTGCAGCGCCCATGCCCATGCTGACGGATGAGTCCTACGTCAAGAACTACTATTACTACTTCGAGAACGAATGGACGGACGAAGACAAACGGCAGAGGCTTTACAACTGGGAGTTCCAGTTGACCGAGAAGGAGCCCCTGTGGGATGCGGCCGATGGAATGAGGTTCGGCAAGGATATCTTTCACCAGGGCTCCTGCGTTACCAACAAGGCCGGCATGGACTGGCTGAAACGCATGTTCGCCTCCCTTGGGATCAGGGTGCATCACGTGCTCTTTGATACCCCGGATGACCCCAAGAAGCCTGATAACTATCATCCGTGGCACATCGACGTGAACCTCGTGCCCCTGAGGCCAGGCCTGTGCATGTACAACCCCGACTGGAGCCCGCGTACGCCGGAACTCTGGGAGTTGTTCAAGAAGAATGATTGGGAACTGATCCCGGCTGCACGGCCCACTTACGTCCACAAGAACAAGGTCTACCTGACTGGGCTCTATGAAGGAAAATCCTGGATCTCCATGAATACCTTCTCGGTGGATCCAAAGACCGTTTGTGTGGAAGCGCATGAAACGGCCTATTGCGAACAGCTCGACAAGCTCGGTTTTGAGGTCCTTCCGATTCCCTACGAAAAGGTAATACCCTTTGGTGGCGCCCTCCATTGCACCACTCTGGACGTCTACCGCGAAGGGGAACTGGAAGATTACTTCCCAAAGCAGATTGAAGGTTACTAAGAAGGCCCGGGGCAAGCGGCAAGGGCCGTTTGCCCCAATAGTGGTCACTGGACGACCGGGCAAAGAGAGGGCTGGGTCGGTTGAATAGGCCGCCCTCTCACTTGAAATGTGATCCTGTTTATAGGTGGGCCGATTTCTCTCAGGGAGCCGGGGGGAGATCGTTCAACCTATGGGCGGTATCTTCCTTTATGGGGGTTGGATATCAACAGGCTGTTGTCCAAATGACGGAAAAATGGTGGATAGCCCCTTGGGAGGTCTTTTCACAAGGCTCAATATTCGTCCTTACCTTTTTTTGCGCCCCCATAACTCTCATAGTCGTCTCCGGAGAGGCACAGAAGGGGGAGGCTCCGATGGGGGTGATCTTTTGGGGCTATTGAGGCCTTGTATTGAATGTTTGGTGCCGTTGCCAAAGTCTGGGAGGAATTTGATTGAGCCTTGTGAAAAGACCTCCCAAGGGGCTACACGCGGCTCTGATATGCTCCCATTCGGTGGCGAAAATTAGGAGGTTTTGGGCAACAGCCTGTCAAGGAGTCACGCCATAGGCCATCTTAGGAGAAAGTGAGAGGAAAAAGATGAACGACAAGAAGAAAATCGTGTTGATTGCCCTGGGCGGCAATGCCCTGATTCAGAAGGGACAGGAGGGAACCGCGGAACAACAGTTTGAAAACCTCAAGCTACCGACAAGGCAAATCGCAAAACTATCCAGGGAATACAGACTTATCATCACCCATGGCAATGGACCGCAGGTAGGAAACCTCTTGTTGCAGCAGGAGAGCTGTGACGAGGTTCCCAAGATGCCGCTGGAGATAATCGGTGCCATGACCCAGGGCCAGATAGGATACATGATCGAATCGTCCCTGGATGCGGCCTTCATGGAAGCAGAGGGCAGCGTGGACCAGCACTTTGTCACCCTCATAACCTATGTCGTGGTGGATGAGAACGACCCGGGCTTCCAAAACCCCACCAAACCCATTGGCCCTTTCTATCCCGAGGAGAAGGCAAAGGATCTGCCTTATCGAATGGTGAAGACCGACAAGGGCTACCGAAGGGTCGTGGCCTCACCAAAGCCCATTGACATCGTGGAGCATCGAGAAATCAAGAGACTGGTGGATTTGGATTTCATCGTGATCTGCTGCGGTGGGGGGGGTATCCCGGTGATCAGGAAGGAACGGAGGTTTTCGGGGGTCGAGGCAGTTATCGACAAAGACCTGGCAAGTTCAGTCCTTGCAAGGGAGATAGGGGTCGACATATTCCTGATAGCGACAGACACACCCGGTGCCGCGATCCACTGGGGTAAGCCGGAAGAGGAGATGCTCGGAAAGGTACGGTTGGCAGACATGGAGAGGTATGCCAAGGAAGGCCATTTTCCCGCAGGGAGCATGGGACCCAAGGTAGAAGCCGTCATGGAGTTCAACAGGGCCACTGGAAACCGGGGCATTATCTGTCACCTCAAGGACATAGAGAAGGCCATCGCGGGCGAGGCGGGGACCGAGGTCCTCTGAAATAGAGATCAGGGCCGAAAGGACCCGGCGTTGAACCTCCCCTGAAAGGGGCTAGACTCGCAACTACTTAGGACATGGAGAAGTCAGAAGGTACTCAAGCATAGATATTTTCTAAACCAGGAGGAGATTATGGCAAAGAAGAACGTAATTATCATAGGGGCTGCAGGCCGGGATTTTCACAACTTCAACACTTTTTATCGTGACAATGAAAATTACAATGTGGTAGCCTTCACGGCAACTCAAATTCCGGACATAGAAGGACGGAAGTATCCTGCGGAGTTGGCAGGAAAGCTCTATCCCGAAGGGATTCCCATATACGCGGAGGAGGATTTGCCGAGCTTGATAAGGGATTTGGATGTGGAGGATTGTGTCTTTTCCTACAGCGATGTTTCCTACCAGCATGTCATGTCGGTCGGGGCTATCGTGAATGCGGCAGGGGCCAATTTCGTGATGCTCGGGCCGAAACACACCCAGATCAAAAGCACCAAGCCGGTCGTCTCCGTGGGTGCGGTACGCACGGGGTGCGGGAAGAGCCAGACATCCCGAAGAATTATCGAGATTCTCATGGCCAAGGGCCTCAAGGTCGTAGCCATTCGACACCCCATGCCCTACGGTGATATCGCGGCCCAGAAGGTACAGCGATTTGCGGAACTCTCAGACCTCGAAAAACACAAATGTACCGTAGAAGAGATGGAGGAGTATGAACCGCATGTGGTGCGCGGCAATGTGATCTATGCAGGGGTGGACTACGAGGCCATCATAAGGGAAGCAGAGAAAGACCCAGGGGGCTGCGATGTTGTCCTTTGGGACGGGGGCAATAACGACTTCCCCTTCTACAAATCCGACCTTCATGTCACGGTGGTTGACCCTCACCGGCCGGGTCATGAATTGAGCTACTATCCCGGGAATGTGACTTTGAGGCTGGCAGACGTCGTTGTCATCAACAAGATAGACAGCGCGGACGCAGCGGGTATAGAGACGGTAAGGCGAAATATCGCGAAAGAGAACCCCGATGCCATCGTAGTTGATGCCGCATCCACCCTGAGCATTGACGATCCAACGGTGTTGCGCGGAAAACGCGTGCTTGTGGTCGAGGATGGTCCCACGTTGACCCACGGGGAGATGAAGATCGGTGCAGGGGTCGTGGCGGCACAGAAATTCGGCGCAGCCGGTATCGTGGACCCGAGGCCCTACATAGTGGGCAGGCTCAAAGAGACCTTCGAGATCTACCCGGACATAGGTCACGTCCTGCCTGCAATGGGGTACGGTGAAAAACAGCTAAGGGACTTGGAGGCCACTATCAACAGCACGGAATGCGACGCGGTCGTCATAGGCACGCCCATTGACCTGGGCCGTGTGATCAAGATCAAGAAGCCCTACACCAGGGTCTATTACAATCTCCAGGAGATAGGGTCTCCCAACTTTGATGAAATCCTGGCAGATTTCGGGAAGAAGCATAACCTGTTTTAGACGGGCTGTTGCCCAAAGCACAATAATGATGGTGGTTAGCCCCTCGGGAGGTCTTTTCAAAAGGCTCAATCAAATTCCTCCCAGACATGGGCAACGGCACCAGACAGTTACGCGAGGACAGGAACATGAAGAAAGGAGTCAAATATGGCATTTAACCTGAGAAACAGGAGTTTGTTAAAACTATTGGATTTCACTCCCGAAGAGATCAAGTTCCTGCTGGATCTCTCCCTGGATCTCAAAAAGGCGAAGTATGCGGGTATCGAGCAACCCAGGTTGAAGGGCAAGAACATTGCGCTCATATTCGAAAAGGCCTCGACCCGGACCCGCTGCGCCTTTGAAGTGGCTGCGTATGACCAGGGTGCCCAAGTAACATATCTTGGACCCAGCGGTTCCCAGATGGGCACCAAGGAGTCCATGAAGGACACGGCAAGGGTGTTGGGCAGGATGTACGACGGGATAGAATACCGTGGTTTCGGCCAGGACATCGTGGAAGAACTGGCCAGATACGCCGGGGTCCCTGTCTGGAACGGATTGACCAACGAGTTTCATCCCACCCAGGTCCTGGCCGATTTCATGACCATGATGGAGCACTCGGACAAGCCCTTGGGCCAGGTCAAGTTTGCTTACCTGGGTGATGCCCGCAACAATATGGGGAACTCGCTCCTGGTCGGAGCGGCCAAGATGGGCATGGACTTTCGTTCCGTTGCCCCCAAGAAGGTCCAACCCAACCAGGAATTGGTAAACAAGGCCCGGGAAATAGCCAAAGAGACGGGTGCCAAACTGACCATTACAGATGACCTGGAGTCAGGTGTAAAGGATTGCGATTTCCTCTACACGGATGTCTGGGTCTCCATGGGCGAGTCGGACGAGGTGTGGAAGGAGCGCATCGAACTCCTGAAGCCTTACCAGGTCAACAGGGCAGCCATGGAAAAGACCGGCAACCCCAAGGTGAAGTTCCTCCATTGCCTCCCAGCCTTCCACAACCGGGAGACCGTGATAGGGGAGGAGATCTACCAGAAATTCGGTCTTGAATCCATGGAGGTGAGCGAAGAAGTCTTTGAATCCCCGGCATCCATCGTGTTTGACGAGGCTGAAAACCGGATCCATACCATCAAAGCAGTAATGGTGGCGACCCTCGGAGCCTGATAGAGAATGAGTCTTTGACCCCGGGCTCCCGTCTGAGATAGTGGAAAGAGCAAGCATGAAAGAGAGACCTTGCTGATTGAAGGCAAGGTTTGAGTCTGTAGTGCATGGCATTTGCCTGTGCCGTTTCGTCCAGGTGTTCTAAGGAAATAGTGGGGGGGGGTGATATCGGAGTGGATGATGTCTATTCTTTGACCGGCGGAAAGCCCTAATATGAACCAGTTAATGTCAAGATGGTTTGAACCGAAAGGAGGTTTTAAATGGCTTTGGGTCTCAGTTGGCAAATCGGGTTGATCGTATTCCTCACTGTGTTTACCTGCCTGGGTATAGCCATGTTCTACATGGTAAAGGGCAGCGGGAGGCAGTACATCATTGCGGGCAAGAGCCTGCCCTTTGTCCTGGTGGGAACGACATTGCTGGCGCAATCTCTTGACGCCAACGCAACAATGGGAAATGCAGGGCAGACTTACCTGGCAGGGTTTTGGGCCGGTTTCCAGTTTCCCCTGGGATTGGCATTGTGCCTTCTCGTTACAGGGACCTGGTATGCAAAGCCCTTGAATAGGATGCAGCTCATCACCCTGCCAGACTTCTACTACAGGAGGTACAACAGGGTGACGGAGGTCCTGGTGGGCTTGGCCATGTCCTTCAGTTTCGTCATACTCCTGGCAGGAAACATATCCGGCGGCGCCTGGATACTCACGCATATCTTCGGGTGGGATTACCTGACGTCCCTTATCATCATATCCATCATCGTTTTTATCTATACCATTTCGGGCGGCCTCTGGTCCGTCGTGGCCACGGACATCACCCAGGTATACCCGGCCATTGCAGGGTTCCTGGCAGGCTTTTTCTGGCTTCTCTTCACCTATGGGTGGGACTTTTTCAGCCAGGCAATTCCTGCGGGCTACTTGGACCTGAGCGGATTGACATCGGCGGAAAATGGGGCCCTTTTGAACTGGGCCGGTCTCCTGGCCCTTGGCCTCGGTGATGTGGTGGCCCTGGACTTCATGGAAAGGGTCTTTGCCTCAAAGAACCCCGAGACCGCTAGAAAAGCCTGCTTCTACGGGGCAGGACTGACCGTGGCAACGGGGATTGCGGCTTCCTTCATGGGGCTGATGGCCTTGAAGCTGATCCCCGGTGTGGAGGACCCCAGGATGGTCATGTCCTTGCTTGCGACCCACCATCTGCCTTTTATCATCGGCCTCTTCATCATGGGCGGCATAGTTGGGGCAGGGCTTTCCACGGCGGACGGAGGGCTCCTGGGAGTATCTTCGGTCTTTGGACGGAACATTCTCCAGAGAAACATCCTCCAGATCTGGAAAAAGGAATATGCCGAAGAGGATAAGAGGGCCCTTGACAAGAGACTGTTGGTGGCCACAAGGCTGGTTTCCATAGTAGTGATGGCAGGCTCCGTATACATGGCGATCATCAGGCCTGAACCCGGAATACTCCTCGTCCTTGCCTTTGACGTGGTGTTTGCAGGCTGCTTCGTGCCCCTGACATTAGGCCTTTACTGGAAGAAGGCCAATACGCCCGGGGCGCTGACCGCATTCATCGTGGGATCTTTACTGCGATTGATCCTTTACTATACCATTCCGGAACACCTCGCCGGCCTGGATACCATGATATCGCCCCTTGTTTCCCTGATAGTCATGGTTCCGGTTTCCCTGGCGACCCAGGATAAGTATCCCGGGAAACACGACGTGGTCGACTACATCCCGACCGAAGAAGAGGTGCTCTCGACCAGGTACTAGGATCCTATTGACCGGGTTAGGACAATACATTCCAAACCTGTCGGGCCGACGGCGGGTTCCCTTCCTTGGTCCCCGCCGTTGCCCGCGGGCCTTCTTTCTGTTCTACGGGAAAGGAGGTCCTACCCGGTAGGCGGTATTGTCAAAGCGCTCTCGTCCATTCAGGCCTCAGACCGGTCTTACCTTCCAGGGCGCTATCTATAAGTTGAAGGGCATCCTTTTTACCCCTGGGCAATCTTGCCTTGACGGGAAGGTAATTTGACGCGTGGTTTGAAAAGAAGAGCCCTCTTGTGAGGTGCGTATGCTCGATCATCTCCCTTAGCTCGAGGAGAAGCCCTCTCTCGTCAGGCAGCACAAACTTACCGCTGACACAATCCTCATAAAGGGGTGTTCCGGGGATAAGCATCACGGTGAGGGCTCCCACGAAATCGGGATCCATTTCACTCAAGAGGCGGCCGGTGGCCCGTGCATGTTCCAGGGACCTTTCTTCTCCGGCAATACCCAGAAGTACGGTCACGGACAGCTTGATTCCGGCCCCCTTCACCTTTTTGCCCATGTCGACGAGGTTTTGTGGGGTGGTGCCTTTCCTGATATTTCGTAAGGTCATCTCATCGCCGCTTTCCACCCCCAGGTAAAGGATTCCCAAGCCTTTCGCCTTTAGCTCAACTAGTTCATCGAGGGTCTTCATCTTTATGCTCTTGGCATTGGCATAGGCACCGATCCTCTTGACCCAGGGGAGGTGTTCGTTGATCCTGTCAAGTATCCACAGGAGCCTCTTCTGCGGGATAATGAGGGCATCGCCATCCATGAGAAACACTCTGTCCTGGCGCTTCATATACCTGGAAGCAAATTTGATATCACCGAGGATGGTGTCCTCATCCTTTATTCGAAACCGCTTGTCCTTGTATGTCCCGCAGAAGGTACACTTGTTGTGGGAACAGCCCACTGTGACCTGGAGTAGAATGCTATGGGCCTCGCTCGGGGGCCTTATACATGTGCCTTCGTAGTGCATGCCTTCCATGTCTGATTCCATTATCGCGACAGTTCTCCTTTCCTAGTACAAATTAACCATAAGCAATGATTAGGAAAAGTCAAGACGATCATCGAAGGAGGGGGGTTCTCCGTTTTTGGTCAAGCATGAACGGGCCTTCCAAGGGCCTTGAAGGCCAATTCTGCCATGATCTCGCTAAACGTAGGGTGGGCATGGATCGTGTCCGCAAGGTCCCTTAATGTGAGCCCTTTTCTGAGAGCAAGTGTAGCTTCGGCGATGAGGTCGCCTGCCTGCGGCCCGACCAGGTGCAATCCAAGGATCCTTTTGCTCTCGGTGTCCCAGAGCACCTTGGCAAGCCCTGATATTTCACCGGTGACATGGGCCTTTCCCAGGCTGCGGAAGAGGACAGTCCTTGTATCAATATCAATTCCCATTTCAAGGGCCTGTTTTTCGGTGAGCCCCACACAGGCCACTTCGGGGCGTGTGAAAATGACATGGGGGATGACATCGTACTTCATAAAGTTGCTTCCGCCCGCGCAGTTTTCAGCGGCCACGCGACCTTCGGCAGAGGCCACGTGGGCGAGCATTACTTTGGAGGGGCCGAGGAGGTCTCCTATGGCATAGACCCCGGGGACGTTTGTCTCCATACGGTCATTAGCGATGATCCATCCCCGTGCATCAGTTTTTACACCCAGGTTTTCTAATCCGAGATGAGCACTATTGGGGGCGCGTCCAATGCAGACCAGGACTCTTTCCACCTCAAGGGTACGGCCTTCATCCTTTCTTGATCTCGTTTTACTCTTGCCATGGGAGGGCCCTATGGTAACGCGCAGTTTTTCGCCTCTATCCTCCAGGCCTTTGACTTCATTCCCGAGCAGGAACTGAATCTTCCGCTTCTTCATTTCCCGCTGAATAACCTTCCTGCACTCATCGTCAACCGAAGGGATGGGAAGGATATTGGGAAGTATCTCCACAAGGGTCACGGCGGATCCCATGGCTGAAAAGATGAAGGCGAACTCGCAACCTATGGCACCTGCGCCAATTATGAGAACTGATTTGGGAACTTCCTGGAGAAAGAGGGCCTCGTTACTGGATATGACCCTCTTCCCGTCAAAGGGAATCCTTGGGAGCTCCATGGGCCGGGAACCCGTTGCCAGGATGAGGCTATCCCAGGGTATCTCTTGATTCTCACCGTCTTCGCCATACACTGTGACAAGGCCTGAGTCCTGGATGTATCCCCGGCCCACGGCATAACTGATCCCGTGCCTTTTAAAGAGCTTCATGATGCCTTCGGCCTGACCCTGTATCACCGTCCTTTCCCGCCTGGCCAGTGCTTCAAGATCAGGGGCCCTGCTTGCCTCAATACCTATCCCCCAGTGGCCGGCATCCTTGACCAGGTCCGTTATTTCAGCACATCTGGCCATGATCTTTGAGGGGATACAGCCCCAGTTAAGGCAGGTGCCCCCCACCTTATCCTGTTCGACAACCGTGACTTCAGTCCCCATCTGTGCGGCCCTTACGGCTGCCACATAGCCGCCCGGCCCGGCCCCGATTATGACAACCCTGGTTGCCATGGTTTGTGTCCTCCTAATGATCTGCAAAGGTTAGAGGGTAACCGGGTTAATAACACTGTACGCGGGATATTTCAAGGATCGGCCCCAAATAGGTGATGGTATATCAGATCTTGCTGAAGCATTGACACATAAAACCAGATTTCTAATAATCCACCGGAGCGCGCCGCATTCGCAAAGGGGCCTGAGATTCGAGGATGGCAAAGGCCGTTGAGTATCATTTTAGCCGTTGCAAGTACCTATGAAGGCCATGATCCCCTTTCTTTCGTTCCAAGGCTCTCCCAGGATGGTTTTTTGTCCCTGATTTTGATAGAAAAAGGGAAGAATTGAAATGCCGTTCTTGACTGAGACGAAATATCGAGATAGTGTCGGACCCGTGAAAAACAGGAAATGGAGGGGATAAGACATGAAAGAGATCAGCGAACTGGATTTGCCGGATGACGTCAGGTACGCAAAGGATCATGAATGGGCAAAACAGGAAAAGGACGGAGTGAGGGTGGGCATCACCGATTATGCCCAGGACCAGCTCGGAGATATCGTCTTCGTGGAACTTCCCCAGGTAGGAGAAATGTTCGAAAGGGGGGATGAATTCGGTACCGTCGAATCAGTCAAGGCCGTCTCGGAACTCTATATGCCGGTGGGAGGTGAAGTCATCGGAGTAAACGGAGCCCTGGAAGATTCTCCCGAATTGGTGAACAAGAGCCCCTATGGAGAGGGATGGATGATCCGTGTCAGATCAGAGGATGAGGGAGAGATGGACGCCCTCATGGATAGGGACCAGTACGTCAACTTCTTGAGGGAAGGGAATAAATGAGATATCTGCCGCATACGAGGGATGATATCGCAGCTATGTTGAAGGTGGTCGGGGCAAAAGACCTGGAAGACCTGTTTGCTGTCATACCGGGGGATTGCCGCCGAAGGGATGATATGGAGTTGCCCGAACCCATGACGGAGTGGGAACTGACCGAGCATTTGAGCGCCCTTTCGGACATGATGGGGGTCAGGTCCCGCTACAAGGTATTCCTGGGGGCGGGCAGCTACGATCACTTCATCCCGGCGACCGTCATGCATCTTTTGGGGAGATCGGAGTTCCTCACGTCCTACACCCCTTATCAACCCGAGATAAGCCAGGGGACCCTCCAGGGCATCTATGAGTACCAGACGCTGGTGTGCAGGCTCCTGGGGTTGGAAGCGGCAAACGCATCTCTCTATGACGGTGCCTCGGCCCTCGCAGAGGCAGTTCTGATGGCCCTGAGGATTACAAAAGGGAAAAAGGTTGCCCTGTCGAGCCTTATACATCCCATGTACAGGCAAGTTGTAAGAACCTATTTGGAACCGACAGGCTATGACATCATCGAATTACCCTACGAGGACAAGACGGGTCTAACAGATCCCAGCCACATGGAAGGCCTGGAAGACCTGGCAGCCGTTGCCATACAATCTCCGAATTTCTTTGGATGCATCGAAGACCTCAAGGCCATGGGCGAAAAAACACACGGCAAAGGGGCCCTCTTTATCGTGACATTTACGGAGCCCCTGGCCTTTGGTCTCCTGAGAAGCCCGGGAAGCCTGGGAGCTGACATCGCCTGCGGGGAAGGACAGAGCCTTGGGATTCCCATGTCCTTTGGGGGCCCGGGTCTCGGGATGTTTGCCACCAGGATGCAGTATGTCCGTAACATGCCCGGGAGGCTCGTAGGGAAGACGGTCGACCAGGAGGGAAGGAGGGGATTCGTCCTCACCCTGGCCACCAGGGAACAGCATATCAGGAGAGAAAAGGCCACCTCCAATATTTGTACGAACAGCAGCCTGTGTGCCCTGGCGTCAGCAATGTATATGGCCTCTCTGGGGGGCAGCGGCATGCGCAGGCTTGCCCAGCTCAACCATGACAAGGCGGAGTACCTAAAGAGGTCCCTAAAAAGGGAAGGGACCCCCGTGCCCTTCGATAGGCCGACCTTCAACGAGTTCGTGATCGCTTACCCGAAGGGGCGTACCCGGACCTATGAAAGCCTTTTGGAAAAAGGAATAGTCGCGGGCCTTCCTTTGAGCCGATTCTACCCGGAACTCAAAGATCACTATTTACTGTGTGTGACGGAAGCCGCATCCAGGGAAGACATGGACTCTCTTGTAAAGGAGATCAAGGGATGAGAAAAGGTCAAGGAGAAACGGGCCTGATTTTCGATGAGCCCCTCTTGTGGGAGAAGGGTAAGGAAGGAAGGGTTGGGTTTTCCATCCCCGCTTCGGATGTGGAGCCTTCGGCGCTGGATGATGAATTGATCTCACCTGGGCCCGATTTCCCGGATCTGAGCGAGGTGGACGTTGTTCGCCATTATACCAGGCTCTCCCAGTGGAACTTCTGTGTTGATACAGGCATGTATCCCCTTGGATCCTGCACCATGAAATACAATCCCAGGTCAAATGAAAGGCTCGCGGAACTTCCGGGCTTTGCCATGGCCCATCCTTTGCTCCCGGACACTTTGACCCAGGGGGCCTTGAGATTGATGAAAGAACTGGAGGATTTCCTGAAGGAAATTACGGGCATGGATGCGGTGAGTCTTCAGCCGGCCGCGGGTGCCCAGGGCGAGCTGACCGGGATGCTTCTGGTGCACGCCTACCACAAGCACAGGGGTAAGCCCAGGAAGAAGATCATCGTCCCGGACACGGCCCACGGAACAAACCCATCCAGTGCGGCCCTTTGCGGATACAGCCCCGTTCGTGTGAACTCGGGAGAAAAGGGAATACTGACAGGGGAAGCGATCCTCGATCTCATGGACGAAGACACGGCGGGGATCATGGTGACCAACCCCAACACCCTCGGTCTCTTCGAGGAGAATATCAGGGAGATAGCAAGTATTGTTCACTCCAAGGGCGGATTGGTCTATTGTGACGGCGCCAACATGAACGCCCTGATGGGGATCGTCCGCATGGGGGAGACAGGCATTGACGTGCTTCACCTGAATCTACACAAGACCTTCTCCGCGCCCCATGGGGGAGGCGGGCCCGGTGCGGGCCCGGTCTGTGTGAAGAGCCACCTGGAACCCTTTTTGCCCGTGCCCAGAGTCATCGAAAGTGGCGGGACATACGAACTCTCGGAAGACTTTCCTGATTCCATAGGGAAGGTCCACACATTCTACGGCAATTTCGGAGTGATGATAAAGGCCTTGAGCTATATCAGGACCATGGGAGCGGAGGGACTTAAAAGGGCCAGCCAGCTTGCGGTGCTAAACGCCAATTATATCAAAGAGATGTTGCGGGAGTCCTATCATCTCCCCTACGACAGACCCTGCATGCACGAATGCGTCTTTTCAGACAAATATCTCAGGGCGTACAAGGTAACGACCCTGGACTTTGCCAAGCGATTGGTGGATTACGGCTTTCATCCACCCACGATATATTTCCCCCTGGTCGTCAACGGGGCCATCATGGTGGAGCCCACAGAGACGGAGTCCAAAGAGGATTTGGACCTCTTCATCGAGGCCTGTAGGTGCATAGCCAGAGAAGCCCAGGACAGTCCGGAATTGCTCAAGGAGGCTCCCAGGGCCTCCAAGAGGCGGAGGCTTGATGAAACCTCTGCAGCGAGGCAACCCTGCCTGGCAGGGTGAAGAAGGTCATGGAACGGGAAAAGTGGATCCTTTTGGAATTTGACAAGGCGCCATACGAATGGACAAGGGACCTTCAATCCCGGACTGTGGAGGCCAGGCGAGAGAGATTCCTTGACAGGAATGTGGTTCTCTTTCTGGAGCATCCCCCGGTCTTCACTCTTGGTCGGAGAGGGGAGCGGAGGAACCTGAAGGTCTCTGAATCCTTTCTGGAAGAAAGGGGTATAAGTGTCATCCATGTGGAAAGGGGTGGAGACATTACCTATCACGGGCCGGGCCAACTCGTGATCTACCCCATTATCCATCTAAGGGGGACCGGGCTTGATGTGTATGGATACATAACCCGGCTTGAAGAAGTTATGATCCGAACGGCTGGGGATTTTGGGGTAGGGGCGGAAAGGGACCCTAAGAACAGGGGTGCATGGGTTCGAGGGAGCAAGATCGGCAGCATTGGCATTGCCATACGACACGGTATCACTTTCCATGGTCTTGCATTGAACATAAACACGTCCCTGGAGCACTTCACTTGGATTCATCCATGCGGTCTCCAGGACATAAGGATGACGTCCCTCGCGAAGGAGCTGGGATCCAGGGTCCCTATGGAAGAGGCCCGGAGGAGTGCAAGAAAAAGCATGGAGGACGTGTTCGGAATCGAACTGGTTGGAATGGAGATCCAGGACATTGCCCCGATGCTGCCTGGCTTCGTGATCAAAGAAGCTCCTGGACCGGGGATGCCCCTCTTCGACCTTGACCTGGAGGCGGAGGTCCCCGTGGGTGCATCCATTGCCCGGTTAAAGGAAGAGTTGGCGGCCTTGGCTTCAGAAGAAAACCTCGATTTGAGGTGCACGTCCAAAAGGTGAGCGTGATAGAGCCTGCCATTGTTACCTGTTCCAAGCATCACCCATTCCCACGTGAGCAGAGAAAAGGGAGTTCGCATAAGGATGGAGGTTGACCTGATAGAGCGCCTGAACATTCTCTGGCGACCCATATATCCCTATTTGGCACAGTGGATCTGCCAGTGGTGGGAAAAGAAAGAGGGCTGGATGCTGGAAATCGGACCGTTTTCGGGCGGAATAAGCGATGCCATGGTCAATCTCCTCGAGGGCGTAAGGGCCGTGTGCCTGGTGCCCGAAAGGGAGGTGATTGAGGGGATCAGAAATGAATTCAACAGGCAGATAGACTATTTGGAAGGGGCCATGGACAGGCTGCCCTTCCGGGAGGCTTCGCTGGACATGGTCCTATCCAGGGGGGCCTTTTTCTTTCTGAGTCCAGAAATCCTGAGGGAGACTTCCAGGGTCTTGAAGGCCGGCGCGGTTGCCCTCTTGGGAGGGGGCTATGGCCCCCACACGCCCGAAGAGGAGATCAGAAGGATAGGGGAGGAATCCAAAGAATTGAATTACAGGCTCGGCAAGCGATGGATGGGGAGGAGGGAACTCGAGGGAGTGGTAGGCAGCGCCCGCCTTGGTTGCTACTGGGTGATCATTGAGGAGGGAGGTCTTTGGTTGCTATTGCGCAGGAATTAGGGTAATAGAAGACAGGGCAATCCAAATCAGAGCAGGAGAAAGGACCTTTCATGACAGAGATAACCAAGGGCGTTTATTTTATAGCCGGCCAGGATGAAGCCATCCCTGACTCACACGTCTACATCCTGGGGGATCCTGCTTCCAGGGATCTCTCGATTGTTGATGCCGGGCTCGTGGGAAAAGGGGAGTCGAAATTACAAAGCCTCAACGGCCTCGGTGTGGAGAGGGAAGACATAAAGCGGGTCATCATGACCCATACCCACTTGGATCACATCGGGTGCCTGCGGGAGATAAAGGCGCTCATGCCCTGGGTGGAGGTTTGGATCCACAGGGACGAGGCCGAACCCCTAGAGCAGGGGGATGAACGAACAGTCTACGGCATGGATATGTTTCGAAGCCTGTGCGAATCCCAGTACGGGCTGAGGCCGGGTGATTTCCGGTTGCAGGTGGACAGGAAGCTGGAAGATGGGGAGACCCTGGAAATAGGGGGAATGTCATGGGAGGTCGTGCACGTGCCAGGTCATTCCTGCGGAAGCATAGCCCTCTACAACCCGGACGGAAAAATCCTGATACCAGGGGATGTGGTCTATGCTGACTATGCCATCGGCCGATTTGACCTTCACAGGGCGGACGGTGCGGCCCTCAAGGATTCCTTGAAACGCCTGGCGGAGCTGGAGGTAGAAGTCCTTTTGCCCGGGCATAACCGTATCGTCAAAGGGCTTCCTCAGGGATATATCTCGGACACATTGAGGCAATGGGAATCTTACCTCAACTGACCCATTGGGATGTGTTCCGGCGGCTTTTGTGTGCCCGCGTTATCCTCGTCGGCCCGACAGAAGGGGAGGACCAAGGGCCCCGACCAGGGCAGGGGATGTATCTGCCTGTTGTTACCGGAGCGGTATTGTGCTATAAAAGACGCCGATTTCAGCACGGGCTAGAAGGAGTAAACTATGGAGATCAGATGCAAGACCGCAGAAAAGGACCAACTCAAGGCAAAACCTGAAGATGATTCCAAACTGGGCTTCGGAGACATCTTCACGGATCACATGTTCCTCATGAACTACGAAGAGGGAAAGGGGTGGTTCGATCCCAGAATAGAGCCCTACCAGGATCTATGCATTGATCCTGCGGCCATGGGCCTCCACTACGGCCAGGAGATATTCGAGGGACTGAAGGCCTATCGTGGCAGGGACGGGGGGATATATTTGTTCCGAGCCCGGGAGAATTTCAAGAGGCTCAACAGGTCGGCCGCAAGGGTCTGCATGCCCGCGGTTGATGTTGAGGTGGCCATGAAAGGGATGAAGCAATTGGTTCTCTTGGAGCAAGACTGGATACCCCGCAGCGAAGGTACGTCCCTGTATATCCGGCCCACGATGCTGGCCACCGAGCCCCACCTGGGCGTCCGGCCAGCCGATGAATATCTCTTCTTCATTATTGTCTCACCAGTGGGAGCCTATTACAAGGAAGGGTTGAATCCGGTAAAGATCTACGTCGAGGATAGGTATGTTCGGGCGGCCGTGGGGGGGACAGGGGAAACCAAGACTGCAGGGAATTACGCGGCCAGCCTCCTGGCCGCGGAAGAAGCAAAGAAAAAGGGTTTCACCCAGGTCCTGTGGCTGGATGCGGCCGAGAGGAAATACGTTGAAGAAGTGGGCACCATGAACATGTTCTTCCGAATTGGCGAGGAGGTGATTACGGCACCCCTGACAGGAAGTATTCTTCCAGGTATTACGAGAGATTCGGTCATTACCCTCCTTAGGAACTGGGGAATAAAGGTATCGGAGAGGTCACTGGCCATCGATGAGGTGATCGGGGCGGCCGAAGAGGGAAGCCTGGAGGAGGCCTTTGGCACGGGTACCGCGGCGGTCATCTCACCGGTGGGACAGATAACTTACAAAGATCGGGACTATATCGTGGCAGGGGGAGAGATGGGGGATCTCTCCCAGAGACTCTACAAAGAGATAGTGGCGATCCAATATGGTGAGAAAGACGACCCCCACGGGTGGAGAGAGAGGATCAACTGAAGCCAGGACAATAAGAAGGGCTCGAACGACAGGGTGACCCGGGAGGATCGAACAGGAGCAGGAATGGTACCGACTATTCGGTGGCTGGACAACAAAGTAGAGATGATCGACCAGCGGAAACTGCCACATCGGTTGGAATGGTACACCTGCAGGGGCCACGGGGACATTGTCCGTGCAATAGAAAAGATGGTCATCAGGGGTGCTCCGGCAATAGGCATAGCGGCGGCAATGGGCATGGCCCTAGGGGCCCGCTCCATTAAAGACAGATCCTACAGGGGGTTCAGGGCCAAATTCCGGAAAATGGCGGATGGGATGCTCAGGGCCAGGCCTACGGCCGTCAATCTGAGGTGGGCCGTCGAAAGGATGACCAGGACAGTGGAAGGGATGGCGGACCGTTCGGTTGAGGAAATTAGGCATAGGTTGGAGCAAGAGGCCGAATCGATCCTGGCCGAAGATATCGAGATAAACAAGGAGATTGGTCGAAAGGGAGAAAAACTCATCCCTAGGACGGCTACCATACTCACCCACTGTAACGCAGGAGCTCTGGCTACGGGAGGGTATGGGACAGCCCTCGGGGTTATCAGGGCCGCCAAGGAGGCAGGAAAATCCGTGAAGGTCTTTGCGGATGAAACCCGGCCCTGGCTCCAAGGGCTCCGCTTGACCGCCTTCGAACTGATGGAGGACCGAATCCCTGTCCAGGTGATTGTGGACAGTGCGGCGGGATATTTCATGCGAAATGGAAAGATTGATCTTGTCATTACGGGGGCGGACAGGATCGCCGCCAACGGTGACGTGGCAAACAAGATAGGCACATATCAGATTGCCGTCCTGGCAAAGGAAAACGGTGTTCCCTTCTATGTGGCCGCTCCCATCTCGACCGTTGACCTCGACATCGGATCCGGGGGTCAGATCCCAGTGGAGGAAAGAGACCCCCGGGAGATCAGTATCTTCAGGAATCACAGGATCGGACCGCAGGGCGTGAAGGCCTTGAACCCGGCCTTTGACATCACTCCGGCGAGATATGTGACTGCTATTATTACGGAAAAAGCTGTTGTCAAGCCGCCCTACAAGAGCGGGCTAAAAAAACTACAAGAAAATCCTCGCAAAGCTTGACCTCGGTGGAAGATTGGCATATACTCCGCCCGCGCCGGCCTGGGAAATCATATTGTGACCTTGGAAAGGCCGGTGAGAGTGAGTAATGTCCGGTTAGGATTTTGCAAACGCGGGCTATTGCCAAAGGCTTGATCAACACCATGAGGCGCATGGCCGCTGGGAGGTCTTTTCCAGAGGCTCAATATTCGTCTCTAGCCTCTTTGCGCCCCCATAAGCCTCATAGTCATCGCCCTACAGGCACAGAAGAGGGAGGCTCCGGCAGAGATGATCTCCTGGGGCTACTTAGGGCCTTTATTAAGTGTTTGGTGCCGTTCAAAATGGCACGGAGGAATTTGATTGAGCCTCTGGAAAAGACCTGCCCTGCGGCCACAACCAATGGCTCTAGCTACTATTCGGGTTTGCAAAATCCTAACCGGATATCAGTGGTTCTGAGTCAACTTTGAATAGAAAGGGGTTGAGAACTTCAAGACTTAAGCCAACATAGAAAGGGGGTGAGGAAATTGTACTCCTTGCTTGACCTTGTGCTGATAGACCTCTATGACTGCGATCGCGAGAAGCTCCTCGACGTCCGTCAAATCAGGGGCGGGATGCTTAGGGCAGCCGAACTCATGGGGGCCGAGATCATTGGACAGTCCTTCCATACCTTCAAGCCATGGGGGGTGAGCGGGACCGTGACCATTGCCGAATCCCACCTGGCTGTTCACACGTGGCCCGAATATGATTTTGCGGCTGTGACCTTTGAGACCTGCGGGGAGATGATGGATCACAGGAAGGCCTACCGGTACCTTGTAGAATTCTTTGGATCACGAAATCCTAAGATCACCCATCAAAAGAGGGGTTTTATGGATTCCACGGAGAGACCTGTTTACTTTAAACAGGAAGCGGGTTGACTGACAGAAGACGCATCAGGGTCCGCCTTGGGCGGTTCACTTCCAATTGTTTCTTTTTCTAGCTTCACGGGCAGTATTCCCATCCCGTAAGCAATCCCTACCCTTTTATCCGCCTTCGTCACATTCGGCATCAATCAGTTATTATCAATAAATTCAGAATGATAAACCCGAATATCGCCCTAAGTCGTCTCGCCGGGGGAGATGCTCGCCTTGAGAAATCTCTTTGTTTTGGACGTTACCTTAAACCTGTCGTCAATCCGAAAGCCGCAAATCCAGGCGGGTATTTCTTGGCTGAAGAGTATGGGAGTCCTGTATCTCTCCGGAGACGGCATCTTCAGGTCTATAAAGAACTTCTTGATTTTTTTGTGCCCCTTCATGCCGAGGGGGATGAACCGGTCCCCGGGCTTGAAGTTCCTCAAGGTCAAAGGATATCGTATTTTGCCCGCATCAAGATAGGCTGTAAGGGGGGATGGGGAAAGGTCTGTTTCGGGCAACCCCTCTGCCTCCTCCAGGACGAAGGTTCGGTCAATCTCGCGGATATGATAGGTCCCCGGGCCATCCAACAGGTAATGAAAATCAGGCTTCCTCGGGCCGTTGGCGGTGGAAAAGGCCAGTTGCTCGTACATCTTTGTGACTACGACCCTGTTCGGCAGGTTCAGGGTTCCCTGGGGTTTTTCCCCGCAGGCGAGTTCATCAATTGATTGGATATGGGTTGCCCCTATCCGGCGAAGGTTTTTCTTGAGTCGCTTGAGAATCCCCCTCAGGACCCGCTGTCGGATGGGAGGGGGTAGCCTCAAATAGCCATGTGCCCGGATGAGGATATCCCCGCTTGGCTTGAGATCGGCGGCTTCTCGGATCCATTCGTTTGCCCGGTCCTCCAGGTATTGATTGTCCGCCCTGAGCATCTCCGCACTCTGACCTAGGTGCTCGATGAGTTTGGGCTGGAGTTTCAAGAGAGGGGGCATTATCTCCAGTCGGACCCGGTTTCGCAGGAACCGCGTTTCATAATTGGATTGGTCAATGACGAACGGGATCTGGAGGCCTTCAAGATAGTGCTCTATTTCCTTCCGTTTGACCTCAATCAGGGGGCGAATGATCTTCTTATCCCTCACCGGCGGAATGCCTGCCAGGCCTGAGGGGCCGCTGCCCCTGAGGAGCCTTATGATGAAGGTCTCGGCCTGGTCATCGAGATTATGGCCCAGGGCTATCTTCCGGGCACCCAGTCGCTCCCCGAGCCTCTCGAGGTATCCATATCTCTGTTCCCTCGCCCACTCCTCCAGGGAGCCACCCCCGGATTGGCGCAGGCCGGTCGATTTTTCCGTCTCAAAGGGGATGTCCAGGGAGCGGGCAAAGTCACGGACAAACCGTGTCTCTGATTCGTCACAGGACGGTCGCAACCCGTGATCGTAATGGGCGACTACGAGATCCATACCCAGGTCGGCCTTGAGCCCGTTGAGGATATGGAGAAGGCACATGGAATCCGGCCCTCCGGACACGGCAACAATAACCCTATCCCCACGATCAATCATTGAGTATTTGCTAATGGTCTCTTTGACTTTTCTGACAATGCTACCCATGTCCTTTATGACAGTTTCTTTCCCGCGGGTTGTGCCGCCAGGGCGGCTTTACTTGCCAAAAGAATAGCACAGTTCTTTCAGAATATTAATCCCCCGCACCCGGCTTTAGTAAGCGAGGCGACCGAGGGATTTGAGGATAAGGGTCACGCCCATGGCAAACATGCCTGTCAGCCCCATTCCGCAGGAAAAGCCTGCCAGCAGGACCGGAGCATATTGGCGCCACATGGCCCCGTACCTCTTGAGGAAGAAGAAACGGCCCAGCAAGGCGCCGATCACCTCCAGGATGAGGCCGTGGGGCGTGGTCTGGCCCAATCCCCGCACCACACCGTAGATCAAGAGCACGGGTAGCCCAAGTACGGTCAAGATGCCGTAGGTAATGAGTCCAAAGAGGAGCCCGGAAGCCACATAGCTGCCCTTGAGGGCCTGGAAGAAGAGGGAGTTCCCTTCGAGAGTGGAGGTCTGCATCAGCAGGGTGTTCAATGCCTGGAGGTGCCACAATTCCTGGGCATAGGGGTAGCTGCTCGAAGGGATCGGGGCGAGGCGCCAGATAAACTGGGAAAAGAGCAGGCTGGCCACCATCACCACGGGGAACACGACGATCTCCGCCTTGATGATGCCCCGGATGCTCGTGCCTGTCAGCTCAATCTGCCGGAAATTCACCGTTGCCTCTCCGTAATTATGGATGGGGATGGGGGCGTACCAGATCTCGATGCCCTGGTACCCGAAAAACTTGGCGCCGGCGATAAAGCTGGCCTCTCGAACGAGGGGGAGGCTGACGAATTGGCCGGCAATGCCTTCCATCCTTGCCGTAATATAGGATATGATCGGAGTATAAAGAAACCCGTACCCCAGGAAAAAGATCCACGGGAAATTGGGGACCAGCCAGACACAAAGGAGCACGTAAGAGATTGTGGAGAACACATAGATCCCTATGGATATCCAGAAGTTGAAATCACCTCTGCCCGGTGGGGGGTGAAACAGGTCCCGCAAGGTTCCCCGTTGCCCTGCCCCGGTCTTCTTAAAGGACTTGAGCACGTACCATATTCCTATGAAACCGATGGCGAGCCCGAGTCCTATACCGAAGCTCATATAGAAATCAAAATTATTGGCAAACACGGTGTCTACCGTGCCCATCCCCTGGTGCCAGCGCTGGAGGATTCCGTGCTTGTAAAGGATAGGGTTGGCAAAGACCGTGATCAGGAGACCCACGAATCCCCCTATGACCGCCCAGAAAGGGAGGACCATGCCCACAAAAAGGAGCCCCAGATCCAGTTGAATTCCCGTGGCCACTGCGGGCAGCACGCCCTCGGTGTGGCGGGTGAGTTCGATCCAGGGGATTGGAATCAGCCGTATCGCCTTGCTGAAGACCAGCCCCGAAACAGTGGGCAAAAGCACATAGATCATTCCGAATACGAGGCCGATGACCCCGCCGATGGAGAAGACGCGCCATTTCCAGCTCTTTTGCTTTTCTTCCGTGGATTCGGCCAGGGCCATGGTTCCGAGGGCGGCTACGGGCGCCATGGGGAAGGGGAGCTTCTCAACATCAGAGGTGATCCTGTAAAGGGCATATCCCAGTCCGAACTGGTCGATCCTCTGGATGATCTGGGAGCCTACCAGGAACAAGATGGGTATGAGCCAATCCCTGTGAAAGAAGGTCCGGTCGATGAGGGACTGGGAGCCCTCCCTCGGTGCCACCCAAGTGGGGATGTACTCGGCGACGCCAAGCATTTTGGCAGCATCGGACTGGACCAGGTATTGGTTCCACAAAAAACCCTGGAAAGGTGATGCCAGCGCCGCTCCAGCCATATAGTAGAGGAGAAAGATTTCCTGCTGCTTCAATTCAGTATAGGAGCGCTTGGCGATCTCGGCAAAGAGGATGATCGTCACCCAGCGCGCTGCCGGCCCGATCCCGGTGCCGATGACCAGCTGGAGATACATGCTACCGGGCATCATGAGAAACCCGATAAAGATGGCCCCCACGATGGTCTTCCAGTCAAAACCCTCTTCAAAGTGGTCCGGGGTTGCCAAAAGGTTTCTATATTCCTCTAGTTCTTTGTCTTCATACATAGACACTATCCCTAATACCCTGGAATTGAGAAGGGTGCCCTTCCTGGTCTAAAGCCCTCCGAAGAGATGTCTCAAGAGGCTCATGTCCCCGACTTCTTGAAGGGGTTAGATCTCTTGAGTCTTGGTCACCGTGATTTACTCATTTACAGGAATGCGAGAGTTCTCCTCCTTGGATCTTAAATGCCGGCAACCAATCAACCTGGCAGAATCTGAAAACTTACCCCTGTAATCAGGCCGATAATGGCCCATATCCCTCCCATCAAAAAATCACCTATTATCAGGCCCACAAAGAAAAGGCGAAACCTCTTGAAAAGGAGCACGCCTCCATAGCGGATGCACAAGGCGTTGCAAAGCCACCCCAGGAAAAAACTGAACCACAGGATCCTCATAGCAGAGCTATAAGCGGTCAGATACCCTATGGGGTGTATGGGCCACCAGTAGAAACGATGGTAGCACATCACGAGGATGAGCATTACAACAGCCCCCGCTATGGAAAAGACCAGGACCCAGTGCCCGGGACTCACAGGGTTTTCGATCAGGGAATAAATGTTCTCGTAGACCGAGAGGGTTGTCCTCGTTGCCCAGTCCAGTTGAAGCTCCCGTATCCCAAACTTGTAGCAGAGTGCCAGCATTGCAATGAACGAAACCGCCACTGCCAGGATCAATGTCACGGATATTCCGCCGATGATCATACATCTGTTCTTGATCCCGTCAGTGACCTTTCTTGCATGTACCAGAGAGGGCATGAGGGACTCCCTGAGGTCAACAAAAAGGACCTTTTGGGTCACCCCTGCGACGAGTATCCCTATGTTCGTGAAGAATTGGGGACCAAAAAAGGCAATAAGACCATCCAGGGGTGCTGCGGTCAGGGTGAAATATGCCACGCCCCCCTGGCAGACGACACGGCTCGCCACGAGCATCACCATGAAAAAGACGGCCACCACGAAGAAGGACGCCAGCAGGGGAACCCCGAAGAAATGCATCCAGATCACTATCCCGATCACTCCCAGTGTGAAACCCCAGAAGGAAAATCTCGTGGAAAACCAATCACTGTCCCTATATTGTCCCTTGCGCAACCCAAAGGCCTGAAGGAGTACATCCAGCAAATGATGCCGTCCCAACCACAGGATAAAGAAGAAAAAGACCCCGTAAGCCCCGATCATCTGAGTCTCTTCGGGCCGTGAAAGGGCGGGGCCGAAGGTGATTCCCAGGGAGGCGGCGGGAATGTTGTATCCCAGGATACTGAGGAAGCCGATCAGAAGACCTCCGAGGATGAAGAAAGCCCAGAATGAAAAAGAGATCTGCTTTGAGGTAAGAAAGGCAAAACCAATAAAGGCCGGGTATATGTATATCTTGAGTTTGTGAAAACCGGAGAAGAGGCCGTACTTGGGGAAATAGGGCCCCGCAAGGATCAATGTGGGTATTTGGGGCACTGCCGGGTAATAGAAATTGAGCCCGTTTATGAGATGGAGGGTCACGGGAACCAGGAGCCCGGCCAGGATAAAACGATTGGACAGCAAGGGTCCCACCCCCCCCCGGTCCAGATGTTCCCCCATGAGTTCGGGAACCTGCAGGAGGGGGAGGTTCATCCTCTCATTATCAAGCCACTGTTTGGACAGGAGGCTTATGAGGCACATCATGGCGAAGTAGCAGAGAAGGACAAAGCCTCCCCAAAGGATGAGCGGCTTGAACCATGCGTTCCACGGTATCCTCCTGAGGACATGTATCCAGCCAATCTGGCGCCCCTCCGGGATACCATTATAAATACCCTCAATCGCGGAACTGTCCTGGGGGTAGAGGGCCTGGGGAAGAAGGGGATGAATGACCTCGCCCCAGCGATTTTCGACCGATGCGAAATGGTAGGGTGCCGTCAGGTTGACGAAGAAAGTCCTGGCCAGTCCCGTGTAGGCAATACCCGAGACCAGGACCATCAAGACCCATGTCACCAGGAGTTCCTTGCCGGTGAGCCAAGGACGGCCTTTCCTGAGTCTCCCGATCAAGGCCGCTATCAGGGTCAGCCACACCAGAACAAAGAAGGGGGCCAAGGGGAAGTGCCCCCCTCCCAGGGGCGTAGACTGCCGGTATATGTTGTTGAAGGGGATAATGCTGCATATGGCGAGGGCGAGAACGAGGCCTAGTATCAGGGCTCGCAGCCTGATTCCCTGTTCCTTCGCTCCACTCTCTCGACTCTCCTGGCTTCCATCTACCCCTGGGCTCGTCCGAGAATCCCTTGGTCCAGCCGTCGCACCCCTATCCAAGAGCTGCTCCCCCTTCTCTTGCCGTCTCCTCCATGTCAAGGGCCCTTTCATAGTAAGTTCGGGCCTCCTCGTCGAGAGACCTCCACATCAGCAACTGTTTTCTCAGTTGGTTCAGGAATGCCTTGTTGATCCGACGCCATGTATTTGCCTCACCTGCCTCCCTAACGAGATGGACTTTTATCCCCAGGAATTCGGGATCATCCGGAACGGGGCAGAACTCTATGTCCACCATCTGAGTAATTCCGAAGTCGAAGGGGGCAAGCCATACTCTTCCCCGGAAGTCCAGACAGGTTCGGCTGCAACAGTCTTCTCCGCTGCATTCGCCGGTCCTGTCATTGTTTTCTTTCAAAATGGGGCATATGTGACTGAGGCTCACGTCACCCGTCGAAAAAACCCCATGGGACACATTCTGGTGGGCCTTCAGGTATGAATAGATGTACCCTGCTACCCCCCGGTACTCCTTGTACTTCAACTGGATAGGCAATTGTAGTTCAAGGGTGTTTCCTTTTGGTTCGGGTAGTTTCCAGGACCGGGTAACGTCCGGTATTGCGATCTCTGATGCGACTTTGGAGGGATATATGACCGAAGCCAACACCACCAGGATCACCAGAATCATGGCTGCCACACCGGACAGGGAAGAATAGTTGACCGTAATCCCGGCCCAGAGGGAGGTACCCGAGAAGATGCTCGCCGTCGTTTGGGCGAGGAGGTAGCCCAGGACCACACTCAAGATCGCAAATGCCAGGGACTCCGCGATGAAGAGAAAGGAGACATGGGAGGGCGCAAGGCCCACAGACGTGTATATCCCGATCTCGTTCTTTCTCTCATATACACTGCTGATCATGGTGTTGAGCACGATGAATACAGAGATGATCAAGGGGATGATGATGTTGGGTACTCCGCTGTAACCCATCGTATCGCTCGCGTGGTAGAGAAAGGTTCCTTCCCTCTCACCACTGAAGATAGAAAGGCCGAATCGATCAACAAAATCCCGTGCCATTTCCTCGGCTGTCTGTCCGGGGGCGAGTTTTACGGCAATACTCTTGAGGTTTCCCCCGGCCGCCAGGAGGGTCTTGAAGGGGACAATGATCGTCAGTTCCCCGGGAACATGCTGATACCTCCCCTGAAAGGTGCGGACATCTTCCCCGGACTCCATGGCCTCCATTTCCTCCTGGGTAATCTTCAGGCCCTCTTCGTTGGGAAAGGTCACGGGCGTTAGGGGCTCGCCGTCCAAGTCCAGGTTTTCCTGGAATTTGTCGCCGGGAAAGACCCCGATGACGCGAAAGGGCATACCCCACAGGGATACCCAAGCCTCTCGGGTGTTTTCGAGTTCAATGCCCAGTCTCTTTGCCATTCGCTCGGGCAGAAGTACCGAGTAGCGATCTTCTCCCTTGAACCACCTCCCGCTCACAAGGATTCGGTCCATCCCCGAGACCCGAACCTCGTCGGGAGCCAACCCGATGACTCCCTGGGCCTCACTGTGTTTTCCCTGGTAATGGATAGGAACCCGCACCGTACGGGACCGGTCGAAGGACTCCAGCCAGGCCCTCGGGGCGAGTAGGCCCCTGTGCCCGAAGGTGCTCACGAGAACATTCAAGGATTCCTTGGGAATGTCGAGCCAGTTGATGTTCTTGAGAAGAAAACCCTGGTAAGGAGCTGTGTCTTTGTAAAGTATCCTGGTATGGTGTCGAATGCTCTTTACGGTGGTGAAGCTCATTATGGTGAAGGTAAGGATGATGAGGGTCGTGCAGGTGAGTATGGTCCGGATCCTGCGCCTGCGCAGATTGCTCACACCCAGGAGAAAGGCAGCTCCGAAGGCCTTCCATCTGTTGACTTCGACTATCTTGATGTGCCTTGCCCTGCTTTGCAGGAGCATGATTTCCTGCTCAAACCTGAAGAAGATGATAAGGGTTACAATAAAAGACAACCCTATGATAAAGAAGGCGAGGATGACCACCATTGGGCTGTAAGCGAGTTCGAAGGCAGGGTGAACTTTGTAGATAAGGGCGATGAGGAGGACCAAGATGATGGAGAAGGCGACAATCCTCTTGTTGATGTTCGAATAACAGAAGAGGAACCTCTCCATGCAGAAGGCGAAGGGGACGAAAAGGGCAATGTAGAAGAGGACGCCAAAAAGAACGTCTTTTTGTGTCTTCTCGACATCGTCGTACACCCTTGCTGCCAAGGCCCATGCCCTGGTAGAGGACTCGATGAACCCATCGTACCTCTTCTCTTTCAGGGCGGTCTCCGCTACCCTGAGGGCGGATATTCCCTCTTCTTTCAACGTACTGATTCTCTCATTGTATATTCCGTGTTCCTCAAGCCTCGCGATCCTCGGCCGGAGAAGGGCCCACATATCCTTTGCGACTCGGTATTCGGTCTTGTCGATGGCTGGCCACCGGTCCACCATGTAGCCGACACCTTGAGGTCGTTCGGGATCAGCATTGATGAGGATAAGCTTTTTCCTGATGACGGTATCTGAAAGGATCATCTTCAGGGGAGTTCCTGGCTCCAGGCAGATCGTTGCAAGGACTGAATTCCTCGTGTCTATGCGACTCCACCAATAGCGCAAGGGCTTTGCCTCCCGCCTCCCGTCCAGGACATTGATCCTTGTCATGTAACGAAAGCTTCGGGGCTCCAGCAAATTGAACAGGGTGGTCTGTTTGCAGGCAAACATGATCAGCTTGGTCTTCACGGACTTTCTGTACATCTTGAGACGGTAGGCATCTTTCCCCGTGAGCTTCTTGTCGATCGCCCAGAGGGTTTCTCCTGTTTCAGGATGGAAGCGATACCCCTCAATGATCACCTTGTCATAGGCGTGCCTCCGGTCAGCCATGCCTTTGAGCCTGAAGATTCCTCTGCTGTCGGTCATGGCATAGAAATGGCTTGGCCCCTGATAGGCAAGTATCATGCTTCCCGGGGCAGCCTGGTCCGGAAAGAGTTCCCCGTGGCGCAGGAACTTGGCCTCACCCGTAACCGTGGAAAACCCGTTGTTGATGGGCTCGGGACTGGCCAGGCCCTCAACTTCCCCCAGATGTCGCACCAACCCACACAGCAGGGCATTCTGTTTGAAGGCGAAGTCCCAGTTTATCCTTTCTGGCACATCATAGGGTGTCCCCCACCATTGCCGTCCGTCGTTAACGGTGACGATGCTCAGTCCGAGATAACCGGCAAGGGCACTCACTTCGCCACCCAGGGGAGGCCTATCAAGGAAGTAGCTCTCCCATGG
>JAFDHO010000387.1 GCA_019308745.1 Deltaproteobacteria bacterium | reverse complement strand
GGTCATCTCAATGTATCTTGAGAGCATCAGTGACGGCAACAGGTTCGTAAGACTGGCACGGCAGGTTACCCCCAGGAAGCCGGTAATACTCCTTTACGGGGGCAGGACCGAGGCGGGAGCCCAGGCAGCAAAGAGCCATACCGGGAGCATCGCCAGCAACGCCAGGATAGTTGACACCGCCTTGAAACAATCCGGGTGCATCAAGGCGGACGACTTTGTGGAGTTGAAGGAATTTGCAAAGGTGTTTTCCACACAACCCATCCCCGGGGGAAACCGGGTGGCGGTTATAACGGCCGCAGGAAGCGTCGGGGTCGTCGTTTCGGACCTCTGTGAAGAGAACGGCCTGAAACTCCCCGACCTAGCCCCAGAAACGGTGGACAAGCTCAAGGGAGTCTTTCCGGAGTGGATGGAACCGAAAAATCCAATCGACCTGTGGTTCTCCATTGAGCAGATGGGACTCACCAAGGCCCTGGAGACGTCCATGAGGGCGCCTCTTTCTGCCCCCAACATTGACGCAATGATCGTTATTCTGGCGGGCTTTGAGTACACCCTCGAAGTCATCGAAAAGAGAATGGTCCAGCAGATTGCCCAGGAGTACGGTAAACCGGTGATCGTATGCATGCTCGTGGGATACAACAAGTACAAGAATCTCATCCTGGAAAAGCTGGGCGTGGATATGCCGGTGTTCACTTCCTTGGCCTCCGGTATCAAGGCTTTGAGCAAGCTGTGCGAGTACGGGATGAAGACCTATGATAGAGAAGGGGGTGAGTAATGGCATACGAAAACATTGTCTTCAAGAAGGAAGGGGCGATAGCCACGATAATCTTCAGTCGTCCCGAGGCCTTGAACGCTCTCAATAACCAGACAAGGTCGGAATTCAAAGAGGCCCTGGAGGAAGTCAAGGGGGACGATTCCATCAGGGCGGTGATCCTGACCGGGGAGGGGCGGGCGTTCATTGCGGGATCGGACATCAAGGAGCTGAAGGATACGACACCACTACAGGCCCATGACATAAAGAGACTGGGGGAGATGATCGAGGAGCTTGAAAAACCGGTCATAGCAGCCGTTAACGGCTTTGCCCTGGGAGGCGGGTGCGAAATAGTAATGGCATGCGATATCATCATAGCGTCAGACAAGGCAAAGTTCGGCCAGCCTGAAGTGAACATCGGCGTTATCCCCGGCGGGGGAGGGACACAGAGACTCCAGAGGATGGTAGGGGTTCACAGGGCCAAGGAGCTTATATTTACCGGGGACATAATCGACGCCAGGGAAGCGGAACGCATAGGTCTCGTGAACAAGGTAGTCCCGGCAGAAGAATTGATGACCAAGGCAACGGAGATTGCCAGGAAGATATCCAAGAAGAGTCCGGCGGCCATAAGGTTGGCCAAGGCTGCCATAAACAGGGGAATGCGGACTGACCTGGGAGCCGGGCTTGCCTATGAACGGGAACTGTATAGCCTTTCCCTTAGCACGGATGACAAGATCGAAGGAATAAATGCCTTTATTGAAAAGCGTGAGCCCAAGTATAAGGGGAGGTAAGGGAAAAGCTATTAGTTGCCGGGAAAGGCGACAATCTCAAAATTAAGATCCTACTAGGGGGATTATGAAGATGGAAAAAGAAGTTGGAGAAAGAGGCAATGAGGTGCCGGCCCTGCCTGATCTTTTTGCCTGGACCGAGGAGGGCGTCAGGCTGATAAGCGCCAGGTGCAACACATGCGGGACTTACTTTTTCCCTGCCTATCATTCCCAGCACAGGCCGGGCTGTTCCAGGGAGGGGGTTGAAGAGGTGCTCCTGAGCAGGAAGGGCAAGCTCGCCAGTTATACTGTCCAGTATTATATGCCGCCGCCGCCCTTCAAGACCGACAGGGAAATCACACCCTATCCGATAGGCCTGGTTGAGTTCCCCGAGGGGATCCAGGTGGTGGGCATCATGGTGGGATGTGATCCGGACAAGCTGCGCGTGGGGCTGGAGGTGGAGACGACCACGTTCACCCTTTACAAGGACGATGAAGGCAAAGACGTGGTGACATGGGCGTACCGTGTTCTGAACGAATAGATTGTTTCAATAAAGGGGTTTGATATGAGAGAGGTATCTATCATAGGTGTGGGGTTGCATCCCTGGGGCAAATTCAGGGACAAGACATTTGTGGAGGTTGGGTCGGTTGCGGTCTCCAATGCCCTCAAGGATGCAGATATTGAATGGAAGG
>JAFDHO010000386.1 GCA_019308745.1 Deltaproteobacteria bacterium | reverse complement strand
ATCCGTAATAGGTGAGATTAAAGGTCAATTTATGATCTTATCCTACAGATTTATATAGCATTGACTCTGTCAAAAATCAAATAGCTTCACCGCTGTCTTCCTGGCTTGGCGTGTTGATCTCCATTGTTTATGGATGGTTTCGGTCCACAGAGACGCGCTGAAATCCGCTGTATCGTTATCCTGGAGTGCCCAGCCCGAAAGCTCTAACATCCTATCAATGGTTTTCCTTGCCTTTTGCTCGGGAGTGAGATTGCTTTGGTAATTGTCCATCCCTTGATGGCTTAGCCCGTTTTTAAGAAACAATTATAGACGATAAAATAGAAAAAGGGTGTATTTCGACTATTTTTTCTTATTGAGTGTGAGTACGCAGATGAGTAGAAGCGGTGGGGGAGGGCAGATCTGAGGTTTGAGGAGATAGGAGAGGAGAGAATAGGGACACCTGGAGGTGATTTGCGAGTTCTTATTTGGATAGCCTTAATCTTCAAATAAGGAAAAAAATTTCATCAGTTTTAGAAGGCTTCCGTCTTTTTTTATGTCTTTAAAAAGCGAGATGGCAGGACTCCTGATGCCGGCTGCTAGTTCTTTCCATGCAAGGGAGTTGATGGTCACCTTTACATCGGCATCCTTGAGCAGGACAGGCTGGATATCTGCAACACCTTTTCTCACATGAACTGTATAGGCCTGGCCTGTATCAGGAAACCGGAATGCCACGGCCATATCCACGTCTTGGCTTTTTTCAGGCACCAGTCTCACCGCCATTGAGCGGAATATGCTTTCCAAAGGGATCTGGTGTACTATATCCAAAGCTTTTTGCTCCGATTTTCTTATTTTTAAATCACCTTGTATTTCAAGGGACTGCGTGAGGTAATAGTTTCTGGCAGGGGCGGAAATCTGTTGTTCAGCTAATGCCTTTAGTGCATTGGCCCTCAAAGAACGCGCCTGCACCAGGTCTGGCTCGAGGCAGAGGAGCCAGTCAGTCAGCCTGAGCACCCATTGAAAGTCCCCTGACTCATAGGCCGATTTGGCTTGCTCCAAGAGCCTGTCTTTACCCCCTACAAGACTTGCTACCTTTTTTCCCTCTATGTCCCGCGCTAGGGGAAAAAGATCGGTAGGATTTCCGCCGAACCATCCCATGTATCCATCAAATACAGCCCTTACTGACCATTGCACTGTTCCGTAGAACTCTTTTAAATATGGTAACCTCGCTAGGTGAGGTGGAAGGTGGATTTGGCCGGCGATTTCCCTTGGTGTTAGGCCCTTGTTCATCAGCCTGATGGTCTGGTCGTGAACGAATTGAATGGCATCGCGATAGTTGGTGAGTATTTCTTGGATCTTGGCAGCTCCCTTAATAGGCCGGGTGTGGCCAGGTACCAGGTATTTGGCGTTGAGCCTCCGCATCTTGTCTATACTTGCGACCCATTTCATAACATCCCTGTATGCTGTACCCCTGATCGCGTATAGATTGGGAAACGAATGGTAAAAATTATCAGCAGGAAGGAGTACCCTTTTTTCAGGAAGCCACACAAATATCTGGTCATTAGTCTCGCCCGGTGCGTGATAAAGCTCCAATTTAAGCCCTGCCATATTGAGGGAAAGATGATCTCCTGAAAAGGTATGCGTAGGAAAAAGAAGGGCTATGCTTTTGTTCTTGTCGTATTTGAGTGATGGCCCTATGCCTGCATTTATCAACCATCCCCGCGGGAGCAACACCCCAAACTGCCGCATGGCCCTCAGGTAAGTGAGGTCCCGGGTGATGTTTGCAATGCGGTCCAAATAGTACAAGGTGGTCTCGTGGGAAATGATATCGGGCTGGTCATCCCCTGCCATCACCTTGGCGCCAAAGGTGTGATCTGAATGATAGTGGGTATAAATTATTGCTTTTACGGGTTTAGTGGTGATCCTGGAGAAGGCCTCCTTTACAGGACGGGCAGCCTCGGCGCTCTCCATTGTATCGACTATTAACACCCCGTCACTGCCTTCTAGCAAAATGGAGTTGGCCAAGCCGTATCCCACAGCCACGTAAACCCCGTCTGTTACCTGGATGATTTCTTTTTTGAACTGGGCATTGTGTGCTTTTAGCTGCTCACTAGCCTTTAGCGGTAGTTTTGCGGGTTTTTTCTCTTGGTCGCACGCAAATCCTAGCCACAAAAGCATGAGAATCAGAATGTAAAGCTCCAGCGTTTGGATCATCTCTTTACCCCTGATAA
>JAFDHO010000131.1 GCA_019308745.1 Deltaproteobacteria bacterium | reverse complement strand
AAAACGTCCCTCGGCGTCATTCCCGCGAAGGCGGGAATCCAGTCTTTTCAAATGGTTCTGGATGCCGGATCAAGTCCGGCATGACGAGTGGGCGACTTTTTACGAGCGTGTCAAGATTCTGTAGATACAGGCTATTGCCAGAGACTCTATGAGCACGTGATGCGCCCGGCCCACATGATATCGGGCCCTATTTACCAGCTGACACAATTGAGATTAGAAGAGAATGGAAGGCAAGTCAAGACCGGGGTTTTCCGTGCGCCCCCAGGGAAATCTTTTATGTGAGCTGAATGGCGGGAATCCAGGCTGGATGAAAATGCATTTTTTTCGGCCACCTCTTGCCTTTTTTAATAAATGTTCGTATAGTTTCAAAGAAAGGCATTGATCCCCGGTTAGGGTCTCAAGAAAAAGCTCTGAAAGCGGTCTTTTGGCTGTGATTCTTGATCAAGGTCTTGTTCACAGCCTACGAGTTATCCAAAAAGCCTCTGTCTACAATATCCTCATTGGCAACGTACCAAAGAAAGAGGCTTTCTATCTCACAAATACCCTCTTGATCTCGCCCCTGCACGAGAGGCTGTTCGATGTATATGATGACAGGCACCTATTCTCCCTCGGTCGTTGCGAAAGCGGCGGCTCGAGTTCTTTGACCCGCAAGGAAGCATCATGAGATCTTTGCTCAACCCTTACAGGAGTTGGTGGAGAGCTTTTGGCTCCGCCGCAGGCCCTTCGAGAAACCGAGCGGTTCCCTCCGGCTTTGGAGTGAGGCAACCATGTTGCCGTTCCCAGAATAGGTTTTGCAAAGGTCTCATCATAGAAAAAGAGACACAAAGGGGTAAATCATGACCAGGTATGTCCTAGGCAGGATCTTGCAGATGTTTCCCGTCCTGTTCGGGGTCATCCTAGCAGTCTTCATGTTGACCCACATCCTTCCCGGGGACCCGGTTCTTCTCATGCTTGACGTGCAGTACACCGAGGAGGAGTACAAGGAGATGCAGGCCTATCTTGGTTTGGACAAGCCTCTCCCCGTACAGTTCATGCGGTACCTGAACGATCTGATCCACGGGGACCTGGGAAGATCTATTCACTCAGAGGAACCTGTCATAGACATGATTTTCAGGAGGTTTCCCGCCACATTTCTCCTTGCCACGTCCGCCATATTCCTTGCGGCCATTATCTCCATCCCCATCGGCGTGGTCTCCGCCTTGAAACAAAATACGAAGGTCGATTATGTCTCCATGGTGGGAGCCCAGATGGGCATTTCCATGCCTCCCTTCTGGCTGGGCCTCATGCTCATCCTCCTCCTGAGCCTCTATCTGAACATCCTTCCGCCGGGAGGCAGGGGTGACCCGCCCGACCTCATTCACCTGATCCTGCCTGCGTGCACCTTGTCTACCCCTTTTATGGCCACGTCCGCCAGGCTTACCAGGTCCTGTATGCTTGAGGTGCTCCGGGAGGGGTATATTACAGCTGCCAGGTCAAGGGGGTATTCCGAGGTCAGGGTCATCCTCAAACATGCCCTGAGGAACGCGATGATACCGGTTGTAACCAACCTGGGTCTTCAGTTGAGTCGAATGCTTGGGGGGGCCCTGGTAACGGAAGTCGTCTTTAGGTGGCCCGGGATAGGAGGGCTTGCCTATGATGCCATCATGGAGAGGGACTATCCCGTTGTCATGGGGGTGGTTCTTCTCATCGCGGTCATCTTTATCGTCATAAACCTTATCGTGGATGTATCCTATAGGTTCTTTGACCCCAGGATCGAGTACGGCGCCAGGACTCCCTAGGGGCAAAGGATCAGAGCAACCCATGATCACAGAAACATATCCTGGCCGACAGGACAAGGCCTTTACGATGGGATAGACGAGGGCTAATGGGTGGTGGTTGCCTCCACTGAGCCCTCTTCAACCAAGACGCGCGATAGAGCCCAACTGAGGAAGCAAAGAGAGGACAATGGAGTTTATCCAAAGATTCAAGAGACATCGTTTGGCAGTGGTCGGTGCCATAATAGTGTTTCTTCTATTGATCACCGCCGTTTTTGCACCTTTCATAGCCCCGGAGGATCCCTTTCACGTAGACTTGGCCAATCCCCTATCGCCTCCTACCTGGAAGAACCCCCTAGGAACCGACCACCTGGGACGTGACATACTCAGCAGGATCATATACGGCACGAGGGTGTCCTTTATCGTGGGGATAGGGGCCGTGGGCATCGCCGCAATCATAGGAGGCCTGTGCGGGCTTTTTGCGGGCTACTTCGGAAAGAAGGTTGATATTGTCATCATGCGGGCACTGGACGTCATCTGGGCCTTCCCTCCCATCCTCCTGGCTTTGGCATTCGTCGCGGTACGCGGGGCGAGCCTTTCAGCGGTAATCCTTGCCATTGGGTTGGTGGCGGTGCCGAGATACGCCCGGATCGTGAGGGGGACGGTCCTTTCCATCAAGGAAAAGGATTATATTCTGGCAGCATACGCGACCGGTATCAGCCACCTGCGAATCATTTTTACCCACGTCTTACCCAACGTGACAGCACCCGTGATCGTGGTGGCAAGCCTCGGAACGGCAGGGGCAATCATGATGGAATCCATCCTGAGCTATCTGGGGCTTGGGATGCAACCACCGGCGTCCTCATGGGGCCTCATGATCAGTGAAGGCCAGAAATACCTGAGGACCTTTCCCTACTACTCTCTTTTTCCAGGGTTGATGATCATGCTTATCGTGTTTGCTTTGAATGTATTTGGCGACGGGCTCAGGGACGCCTGGGATCCAAAACTCAAGACATAGTTGAGAATCCCGGCAGGAAGAACTGGAAAGGAAGGATTCCAGTACAAGTAGTTGGAGGGACACCTGAAAGTGGGCCAGAATGAGATACTGAATGTCAAGCACCTGAAGACCCATTTCTTCACAGATGAAGGGGTGGTAAGGGCGGTGGATGATGTCAGCTTTACCATCCGGAAGGGAGAGGCGCTGGGCCTGGTGGGGGAATCCGGCTGCGGAAAATCCATGACTGCCCTTTCCATACTAAGGCTGGTACCAAATCCTCCGGGCAAGATCGTAGGTGGGGAGATACTCCTCAGGGGGCGAGACCTCCTCACCTTGGAAGAGAAGGAAATGCGCAGTATCAGAGGCAAGGAAATTTCCATGATATTCCAAGAACCTTCAACCTCCATGAACCCTTCCTTCACGATTGGCAACCAGATGAAAGAGGTGATGAGGTATCACCAGCGGAAAGCGAACAATCACATAGACAAGCAGGTCGTTGATATCCTTAAGGCGGTCCGGATCCCGGACCCTGACCGTGTCCTCTCCCAATATCCCCATCAGATGTCAGGCGGGATGCTCCAGAGGGTCATGATCGCCATGGCTATCTCCTGTGAGCCTTCCCTGTTGATCTGTGATGAACCCACGACAGCCCTGGATGTGTCCACCCAGGCCCAAATCATCGATCTCTTAAGGCTGCTCAAAGCGAAACGAGAAACCTCCTTGCTCTTCATCACCCATGACCTCGGGGTCTTGAGCTGGATATGCGATACCGCGGCCGTGATGTATGCCGGTACCATCGTGGAATACTCTGATATCCACACCATCCTCTTGAACCCGTGGCATCCCTATACAAAGGCCCTCATCGGATCAACGCCAAGGCTGGACCAGGACGCGGATCAGTTGAGGGTCATCAGGGGACAGGTTCCCAATCTGGCCCACTTGCCCTCGGGTTGCAGGTTTCATCCCAGGTGCGAGATGGCCCAAGAGATTTGTAGAGGGGAGGCACCGAGGTTGGAAGAAAGGGATCCGGGGCATTTGATAGCCTGTTATTTCGCATAGGTTTTGCAAAGGACTGAGGGAATGACGAATCGATCGAATCGATTACTGGAGGTCACTGACCTTAAGAAGTACTTCTATATCAAGAGGGGATTCAGGGAGTCCCAGATCCTCAAGGCAGTGGACGGGGTGGATTTTCATTTGGATGAAGGCGAGGTACTGGGCGTCGTGGGAGAAAGCGGCTGCGGGAAGACGACCCTCGGAAGGACGGTCCTACGCCTCTATCACCCTACCTCAGGCTCTATCCTCTTTCAAGGGATGGATCTCTCCAAGTTGTCCGGTAAGGAGATGAGAAAGGCCAGGGGCCATATGCAGATTATCTTCCAGGACCCCTATTCTTCCCTCAACCCCCGGATGACAGTAGGACGGATGCTGAATCAGATTCTCCACTCCCACGGCGTGAAAGACTCCAGAGAAAGGAAGATGAGGTGTTATGATGTGATGGAAAAGGTGGGATTGGAGCCGGCCCACCTCAAGAGGTTTCCCCACGAGTTCTCCGGGGGGCAGAGGCAAAGGATCGCCATTGCCAGGGCCCTCATCTTGAACCCCAAATTTATTGTCGCTGACGAGCCTTCCAGTGCCCTGGACATGTCTATTCAGGCCCAGATATTGAATCTTATGAAATCTCTCCAGAGGGAACTGGGAATCTCCTATATCTTCATCACCCACAACCTCTCTGCGGCCAGGTTTATCTGCGACCGCATAGCCGTGATGTACCTGGGAAAGATAGTGGAGATTGCACAAAGGAGGGAGCTTTACCAGAGTCCCTCCCACCCTTACACCAAGGCCCTTCTTAACCTCTGCCCGGTCCCTGATCCGGGTAGTGCCCTGGGAAAGGTCCCCCTCACCGGAGAAGTCCCCTCTCCCATCGACCCACCGTCTGGCTGCCGTTTTCACCCCAGGTGCCCCCACAAGATGGGCTTGTGCGCTGAGCAGGAGCCCGCTACCCATCACCTCGATGAGGGACACGAAGTGGTCTGTCACCTCTACCACGGTTGACGACCCGGGGATTGATCTGTAAACAGGCTGTTACCCAAAAAGCAACAAGACTGGTGACTGATCCCATGGTCCCCCTTTCGGGAACAAAAGGCATCGAATCGTTTGGGCAACAGCCCGTAAAGGTCCGGGTGGAGACACCCTCAATTCTTTCATCGAAGGTCAGCGACAAAGCGCCTCAGTTCGAGTTCCAGCTCCATGGCCTTCTCAGGAACCTCTGTGATGAGATTCCGCTTCTCTTCAGGGTCATTCTTGAGATTGTAGAGCTCATTGGATTTACCCTTTCGAAGGTCCAGGATGAAGCTCCACTCCCGGTCACTGACCCTCCAGGTCTGCTTGAAATACCCCATATATGCGTAATCCCTGATGGAGTCCACTTCGCCGGCCATTAAGGGCAGCAGGCTCTTTCCGTGTATCCTTGGAGGGAGTTTTACCCCCAGAAAATCCAGGATCGTGGGGAATATCTCCGTGGTTTCCACCAGGGCATCAAAACGCTTACCGGCGCCCAGGCCTTTCGGATGCCTTATGAGCAAAGGGATATGGACAAGTTCTTCATAGAGGCCTGGTTCGGCTTTCTTGATGATCCCGTGTTCGCCAAAGGGTGCGCCATGGTCCGTGGTGAATATGATCAGAGAGTTGTCATACAGGCCCATCTCCTTGACCCTGTTAAGGAACACTCCTATCCAATGATCGCACAGGGTGACCTTTCCTGCGTAAAGCATCTTGATATGGTGAAGCTCCTCAGGGGTCAAATATCCTTCCACCCTGCCTGGTATGGGATGGATGATGTCCTTGCCCTTATAATTGGGGTCCGTATACATCCGGTCATATGGAGGAGGGGGGTCCCAGGGCTCGTGGGGATCAAAGCAGTCCAGCCACAGGAAGAGATCGTCCTTCCCCTCCTGTTCCTCCAGCCATTTCATCCCTTCCCTGAGCACCTGCGCCACGAAGGTGTCTTCCTCTCCCTTCCAGTTGTGGACATTCCTCAAATATTGTGTGAGCTGGGCCCTCACGGCCTTGTCTTTGCCATCGCCCTTGTAGTACTTGTCCACATCGACTTCAATGGACTCATCCAGGATATAGGGATCCCCCTCGTGGCCGCGGACGTGCTTCGTGAAATCAAAACCTCTTTCAAAGGCCATAGAGGGCTTGTGGAGGTGGTATACGTCGGTGATCATCGCCGAGCTGTAGCCCTTGTTCCACAGGATTTCAGCGAGCAGGACATCCGTGGGCTCCAGCCGCTGCCATCCCCTGAAGGGGAAGGTGAAGCGTCCGGTAAAGAATGTGGTTCGCGTGGGCACGGTAGGCAGGCCTTCTGAATAGCAATAATCAAAGACAGCGCTTTCAGAGGCGAGCTCGTTCAGGTTAGGTGTCCTAATCCAGTCATTTCCGTAACACCCGAGGTAGTCCCACCGCCAGGTGTCGTTGATGATTACGATGACATTCATGCTATTGCCCCTTCTCTTATCTATTTATCACGGGAAGGTTTTCCAAAAGGCTTGGAGCCATCTCCATCATCTGCTCCATGAGTTTGTCATTGAGTACCCCATCAAGGCCTTCTCCCGGATGTTCAACGGCATTCAGGACCTGATAAAGCCGTGGTGCCTCAGGCTCCTTGAAGTGTAGGACATAAGAGGCGCCGCTGTCTTCCCAGTGGATCGACTCCTCTTCCAATTCCTGGGGCTCTTCTTCAAGGGCAGGGCCGATGATATAGGACATCTGGGATTTGAGGTCTTCCAGGAAATCCTCGTCATAAAAGCCCGTCCCGTCCTTGGCATAGCGGAAGACCCTGTAAATCTCCGGAAATTCTTCGGAATCGAACTCTATGGCAAACTCCCTGTGGGAGATTCCACAGGCCGCAGTTTCCCTCACTTCCATGATACCTGCCTCCTTTCTGAATCCTGGTACATGCCCTCATTTTGGCAATTCCCGCTGGCTTCTTTCTTCCAGGGTTCGAGGAAGAACCCCATCTTTAGCATATTAGGAGAGGGGAATCCTATTAGTCAAATTTATTTTATTTCTAATCCCATAAATACAATCTATAATTACCCCAACCACATTCACCAGGGGGAGTAAAATGATCCATGAAATGGGCGGTGATTTTCTTCAGTGGCTGAGGGGCTTCTTCTACGTGGCAAAGACCGGGAGCGTCACTCTCGCCGCATCGGAGATGATGCGCAATCAACCCACCATAAGCCATCAAATAAAGTGCCTCGAAAAGGAATTCGGGATAACGCTCTTTGACCGGTCCAGGGGAAAAATGGAACTGACTCCCGAGGGGAAGGTCTTTCTGGAAAAGGCCATCTCCATATTCGAGGTCATCAAGGAGATGAAGCACGAAGTAAGCGGGGCCGGCCTCAAGAACAGGGGAACCATTTCCATTGTAACAACCCACGCAATCATTCATTACTTCTTGCCCCGGTATATTGTCCCCTTCAGAGAGAGATATCCGGAGGTGAGATTCCATGTGGAAGGGGGGGGGCTTCAAATGATCCTTGAAAGGGTCGAGGCCGCAGAGGCCGATTTTGGTGTGGTAAACCTGAAGTCGATCCCTGAAAACCTCAACTACTATCCCCTTTTCAAGACAGGCCTCAAGCTGATCACCAGGAAGGGGAGCCAGTATTTCGAGAACTCTACCCCTGACATTGAGGAACTCTCCCGCGCCCCGTTCCTCCTCTTCCCCCGATCCAGCACAATCACCCCCCTCATTGAAGAGCGCTTCTCAAAGGAGGGGTGCCTGTTGCGGGTGGTGATGGTCCTGAACAACTTCGAGGATGTCAAAAAGTATGTGGCACTGGGCGTAGGCGTTGCTATTTTGGATGAATACACTCTCACGAAGGAGGACCGCGAAAGATTTGATATATTCTCCCTGGATCCCTATTTCCCAGAAAGGGAGTACGGGATCCTTTTGCGTAAGAAGAAGTATTTCTCCCCGGCCGTGAAAGAGTTCATTCACGATATCAAGCCAGGTATCCCGTTCTGATCATTCACCGAGCAGGGGGGCCATCCTCTTTCCTCCTGTGTCTCCTGTTCCGTGGTGGAGATATGATGTAGGATTTCACCAAAGGGTTTCCACCGCGGGAGCTCTATCGATAATCTCGATAAATAACTAAATATTATTGATTTGACCAATAGAAGGCGCCTCCATAAGATGAGAAGAAATGGTTTCATCTATGGCATCTATAACCCTATGAGCACATTAAGGTTTTGCTTGCAGATCGCCCTCGTAAGGCCCTCCGGAAATCGGCCCAATCTTGGAGGACAAAAACAATCTCGAATAAAAGGGAGAGACCATGAACGATTTCACGCCCTATGAACTGGCACTTATGGAAAGGATGACCCCTCAGCACCGGGACTTGATGGCAAAACTGACCCGGAAGGAAAGGGCTTCCTTGGCCCAGAACGTCAGACCCGAAGATATTGAACTCATCCAGTCCTGGATAGGCACGGACCAAGAGATAGGAGGGATGCTCTTTTGGGACAGGGGGGGCAAATACGATGATCCGGAATGGCAAAGCCTTGAGCCCTTAGATGAAGTGACCGGGCTGCTTTACCAGAGGGCAAGGGACCGCCTCAAAGAACTCCGCAGATTGGCAGTGGAGATCCAGAGGAGGTCAGACCTTACCCTGTACAGTCAGTTCAACGACGGGCTCCTTTTCACCGGGATGGCAGGTGCCGTCAGGTGCAACAGGGAAGGGGGCGAGGATGAGGACGGAAGATTCTTTAAAGGAGTGGAATTGCGTTGCATCGGGAGCGTTGAAGAACATATCAACAGCATTTCCATAATCCCGCAGGATTCCGGCGATTTCCATGTTCATTTCGGGGGGGTTGTTGATGGAAGGGCGCGGGGCATCTGGGTGTACACGGGAGATACCCATAGTCTCCTGCAGCTGGCCCAGTTGAGCGAAAAGATCCTTCCCAGGGATGGGTATGAGACGGCTGTTTCGGACAGGGAAGGAAATATTCTGAGGCTGGACCCGAGAGAGATAAGGCGGGCTGCAATGGGAGACGGGAAAGTGGACTATGGGGAGGAGTTGAACCTCAGGGCATACACTGGAGCAAGGGGCGCGGATGAGGCAATTGAGGCCGCGGTGCGTCTTTCAAAGAGGCTCTATGAGCGTTTGGGCCTCGAGATCGAATGCTATCATATAGGAAAGAAGTACGGGAACTTCCATATCGTGAGGGATGAGAACTTCGATAGGTTTCTGCCCTCAGCCCCTGTCCGCCACAAGGGCCTGGTCCTGATAACCGCAACGCTCGTGTGCAGGCGCTGCAGGAGAGAGATAGAGGAATTCCGCGACCTCGCGAAGTCCTACCCCGAAGCCGTGATTGCCCTCGTGAACCTGAGCTCACCCCAGTTCAAGTTCTATGAAAGGGTTTTCGGGGACATGGGCGGCGGAGACCCCGATCGCTTTCGGAAGACTGCGGCAGGTGTGACTCCCTTCATCATCATATATACGCCCGATTCAGAAGGAATCCTCCAATTCAGGGAATATGTTTCAACGGCAAAGGCGGAGAACACACCTTCCATCCGAAATAATTTGCAAATCCTCGATAAATATTTTAAATAGCCCCACAGATGTCTGGTTGGGATTTTGCAAATAGAGGCTTTGATTGCCAGAAGCTCGATCAATAATACGTAAAGGTGTCCAACCGCTCCAGGAATTAGTTATTATGCAAAATCCCAACCGGGCATTGCTGAAATAGCCCTATTCATATCATCTCCCGTCAGCATGAAAAGGGCTTCATGAAGGGTTCATCAGACTCCATGGATTGTTCTGACGCTTTCCGCAAAATGGGATGTAGATTTAGGGGACATAGCGAATTCACAGGGAGGGAAATTCTCGGGGCCGGGAGTCTTCCGATCCTCCTCTTGATCCTCCTGGTCCTGTGGCCGGTCACCGCAGGGGCATCCTGGTTCATCGATCCCTTGAAATACCACGTTTCGGCCCATGGCCAGACACCCTGCCAGGACTGCCACGAAAGCCATTCAGACAGGACAACCCATCCTGACCCGGACAACGTTGCAAGGACCCTGGAGGACTTTTTCACACAGGAAAGCTGCTTTTCCTGCCACGACAACGTGCCGGATGACCTGGAAGAGGGCACCCACGGGACAATAAGTGTCCAAAATCCGAAAGATTATCAAGAGTGCCTTTCCTGTCACGATCCGCACCTGGAGCCGCTCCGGGAGGCCTCCGGAAAAGGCCTTAACCTTGCCAGACCCCTGGAAGGGCAGTGCCACTATTGTCATGACGAGAAGGTAGAAGCGCTGCCGGCTCCTCCTGAAGATGAAGGCCCCTGTTTTGACTGCCACGTCATTGGCAGTGTGACTCCGGAGGAGAGAGCGGAAAGGATCAACAGGTTTTGCCTGGAATGTCATGGAGACGCAGGAAAGGATATTCAGAGAAGGGTCGGCAGAAAGGTCCAGTTGATAAGGGTGGAGGACTACCCCAATACCCAGCATAGTAAAGAGGCCTGCACGGAATGCCATCCGCAGGCACCGGACTATGGGCACAATAATCAACAGCCCGGGGATTGTTCCCAGTGCCATGTCCCCCATGATGCGAAAGTGGCCAACAGCGTGCATCTCAAGGTGGCCTGTGGTTCCTGTCACCTCCCGGGTATCGAGCCTTACAGGGACCATCGTCTCGGCCTGGTCCTCTGGAGGTTTCAACGCACCCTGAGTAAGCCCTTGAAAATCCATGAGATGATAAAGGGCAAGGGCCATGAGTCGTGCAGGAGATGCCATCGGAGGGAAAACCCCCTTGGCGCGGCTTCCATGATCTTGCCACCCAAGAGCATCCTATGCATGCCCTGCCATTCTGGGACCCTTTCCGCCGGCGATTGGACGACCCTTGTCTCCCTGGTATTCTTCCTCGGTGGTCTTGCAGCCGTTTTTTCATTACTGATCCAGGGGTTCAAAAGAAACAGAGATGCTGAGCATATTGATGTCCTTGGTCCGCGCAGTCCTGAAAGGAAAGATCTGTGGATCAAGGTGTATTTGCCGTTGAAGGCAATACTGTGGGACGTCTTGCTACAGAGGAGGTTGTTCAGGGCCTCTCTTTTCAGGTGGCTGATCCATGGTCTGATCTTCTTTCCCATGATCTTTCGCCTCCTGTGGGGAATCCTTGCACTGGCCACATCCCTTCTGAGACCTCAGTGGGGCCTCCCGTGGATCATGTTGGATAAAGATCATCCTGTGACCGCCGCTCTTTTCGACCTCACGGGAATAATGATCCTCTTCGGCACGCTGGTAGCCGTCGGGGTGGAGGTTATCAAGAGGCGTAATCGGCTACCGGGTTTGCCTGAGAAGGACTTACTGGTTACAGGTTTGGTTGCTGTTGTAGCGATCCTGGGTTTTGCCCTCGAGGCCGTAAGGATTGCCATGTCAGGAGTGCCGGAGTTGTCTTCATCTGCCTTCGTGGGTCATTGGCTCAGCGGACTTTTCACGGGCAGGCCTTGGCTCCAGGGCTTCTATGGTTATCTGTGGTATGCCCACGCTATACTGACCGGGGTCTTTATTGCCGTTATCCCTTTCAGCAGGTTGTTGCACATTATTACGGCCCCCCTGTTACTCCTAACAAGGGAGGGCTGAGATTTCTTGACATATTGACCTCCCTGGAATTGAATTCAGGGGGTGCTGCACCAGGGAATGGACCGAAGGGGTCACCTGGTTGACAAAAACGTAACATTTTAGCCGTTTGAAAAGCGATTCAGAGAACTCGGTGATGGACGAACGGGGGTGATGATGCCTTTTCTTGCGTTCCGAGTCTCCCGGGCTGGTCTTTTCTGCGGCCAGGGGTTTCCCCCACTGACAAGTCGCGAAAAGACGGCGCCCTCCCGCCAGTCACTCCAGAAAAGGCATCATCACCCGTTCTCCCTATCTGAGGAGGCATTTCAAAAGGCTTAGGTGTTACACAAAAACGAAATTCCATGCATTGCGTCTTAGGTAGCATGGATTTCGTTATTCCTGCGAAACTTGTCCCTGCAATAGCAGGGACAAGGAATCCAGAAGAGACCTGGATTCCGGGTCAAGCCCGGAATGACAGAGTGTCCAAGATTATGTCATCATGTTCAAACTTGATGGACTCGTAAAAAGTCACAAAATGTCCCTCGGCGTCATTCCCGCGAAGGCGGGAATCCAGTTTTTTCAAATGGTTCTGGATGCCGGATCAAGTCCGGCATGACGAGTGGGCGACTTTTTACGAGCGTGTCAAACCTGGCTGAAAAACGAAAGGAGGGAGAGAGGGATGGAAATCCAAGGTTATAACATGCCAGAGGATCTCTACTACGAGGAACACCACTTTTGGGTCAAGGAGGAGGGGGACCTGCTCGTGATGGGCTTGGACGACTTTGGCCAAAAGATGGCTGGTGAAATTGTCTATGTGCAATTGCCGCCTGAAGGAAAGAACCTGAAGGCAGGAAAATCCTTCGCGAAGATGGAATCAGGCAAATGGCTGGGGAAGATCTACGCCCCGGTCAACGGGGAACTGGTGGAGATCAACGAAGAACTGGAAATAGACCCTACACTTATTAACGAGGATTGCTACGGCGAAGGGTGGATGTTCAAGATCCGGCCTGATGACAAGGGAGAACTGGCCAGCCTGATCCGTGGAGCAGAGGCCATTGAGAAATGGATCCTGGCAGACATAGAAAAGTATTCCAAAGAGGCGGAGAAATAAGAACTGGAGACCAAGGACTGCATGGCCAATAGAGACTACAGCGTGAGGCAACTTTTAGAGCTGGGGGCCTGTACCGGGTGCCAGCTGTGCGCCGAGGTATGCCCTGCCGTAACCGCCTCGGGCAGGGGCGAGTTGTCGGGGGTGTACAGAATCAAGGGCCTGAGGGAGGTGGTCAAGAAGAGAGGAAGCCTGGCAGGCAAGATCCTGGGGAGAAGGGGGCCTACCGGGGGTGAACTGAAACCCTTTTCTGAAACCGTATTCAGGTGCACCCTCTGCGGCAACTGCGAGGAAATCTGTCCCGTGGGCATTCGCCTAAAAAACCTCTGGATCTCGCTCCGGCAAGACATGGTCCATTCCGAGGCCTATCCGGGAAAGATAGAGATGATTCGAGACAACCTCCAGGGGAGCCGCAACGTCTTTGCCGAGGACAACGAAGAACGAGCCGAATGGACAGAGGACATGCGGTACAGGCCCAGGAAGGAACTCATCAAGGATAAGGCCCAAATCACCTACTTCACCGGGTGCGTGGCCGCCTATTTCCCCATGGCCCAGAAGATTCCCATGGCCCTTGCGGAAATCATGGATACGGGAGGAATCGATTTCACCCTCCTGGGCGAAGAGGAATGGTGTTGCGGTTTCCCTTTGTTGGGCGCCGGTTTGAAGGAGACGGCCAGGGAGTTCATAGGACATAACATGGAGGCCGTAAGGCGAAAAGGGAGCCGTCGGATTGTCTTTGCCTGTCCTACCTGTTACCAGATGTGGCGGGAGTACTACCCCCGTGAATTTCAACTGACCCATGCCACCCAGTTTCTATTTGAGTTGATCAGGGGGAAATTTATCGCCCTCAAAACGCTGCCTTTGAAAGTCACCTACCATGACCCCTGTGACCTTGGCCGTGGAGCCAGGGTCTTTGAGGACCCCAGAAAGGTTATCCGGGCAATACCCGGGGTAAGGCTTGTGGAGCTTGCCAGGAACAGGGAAAACACCCGGTGTTGCGGAGGAGGAGGCAACCTCGAAATGATCGACCCAAAACTCTCCACAGAGATTTCCAAGAGGAAGATCCAGGAGGTATTGGAAACGGGTGCTCAGGCTGTCGTCACGTCTTGCCAGCAATGCGTGAGGACCATGACCACCTATGTGAAGCGGAACAAGGTCCCCCTGGAGGTCATGGATATTACCCAGCTGGTCCTGAGGGCACTTCGAAGGTAGAGGTATTGGCATGGCCTGTCGAGTCATTCGGCGGGGATGACCGACGACCGCGGACGGAGGACCGTAGACCGGCGACCGTAGACCGGCGGTGTCGGATCTTCGAACTTTGTACCTCTCCTGGGATATGGAGCGAGCCGACCGCGTCGGTGGAGAGACGGCAACACCCTGTTAAGGAGATCTGATCATGAAACTCTACAACCTGGGCAAAATACCCTGGCACGAAACACAGACCATTTACCATGCCCTGGCCAGGTCGGGCAGGGAGGCCCTGAGCCTGGTATCTCCTGAAACCCCTTATGTATGCATAGGGTTCCACCAGGACGCGGAACAGGAGGTGGACATGGAGTTTTGCCGGGACAGGGGTATCCCCGTCTTTCGGAGGGAGGTCGGGGGAGGTGCGGTATACCTGGACGGTGACCAACTCTTTTTCCAACTGATTCTCAAAAGAAAAAACCCCATTGTTCCCAGAAGCAAAGAGGCCTTCTACAAGAAATTCCTCCAACCGGTGATCAACACCTATCGCCACATAGGAATCCAGGCGGAATACAAGCCCGTCAATGATGTGGTCGCGGGAAACCGGAAGATATCCGGTACGGGCGCTGCGGAGATCGGGGATTGCATCGTCTTCGTGGGCAACCTCATCGTTGATTTCAACTACGACATGATGAGCCGGGTCTTAAGGGTCCCTGACGAGAAGTTCCGCGACAAGGTCCACAAGACTCTCAGGGAAAACCTCAGCACCATCAGGAGGGAGCTTGGACCTGAAGAGGCATCGAAGTGGGACGAATCTACCCTGAACAAAATCATGGCGGATGAGTTCGCAAGGGTGGTAGGGCCCATGGAGCCTGCGGCGAAAGACAGGGTGCTTCAGGAAAAAATGGACAGCCTGGAAGAGGAGATGAACAACGACCCATGGCTCTACCAGACCAGGAGAAAGGGGGCAGGAGGCAGGGAAGTCAAGATCAGCGCCGGGGCACAGGTCCTCCAAAGGGTGCACAAGGCACGGGGAGGGTTGATCCGGGCAGATCTCGTGGTCAAGGAGGGGAAATTCCAGAAGGTCTATTTCTCGGGGGATTTTTTCTGCTTCCCCGAGAAGGGAGTCGAGTGGCTGGAGCGATCCCTCCAAGGAAGAGAGGTGTGGGCAGCCGGGTCTGTGGTGGAAAGGTGGTACGAGGAAAAGGGGATCGAGACCCCGGGCATCCAGGTCGATGATTGGATGAAAATCCTCAAAGTTTAGCTTTTTCGTGACAATTTAGCCCTATTCAGAGGTTTGGTGCCTCAGGAATCTCTTTCCATCCCGCCGGGGCCTGGTTTGGACGGGGTTCCAACAGATCCCCAAGCCTCTTTCTATCCTCTTTCAAAAAGCCAACCACTTGCTTTTTTTTGAACTATTGTTATTATATGCAGTGACACTTTGTGCCCCTTACCCCTGCGATACCCCCAAAGCCTGTCTCCATCCGGAGGCAGGAATCGCGCATCCGCGATCCCGAGGAGGGGCGAGAACAGTGGCATTTCCACCGGGGCTTACCCTCCACTTGAGTCCAGGGCCGGAATGACGCTGTCAAAGGATTCAAGGGAATATTGCAGATCGAATTACACATGGTTATTAGCGAAGTGTCGCTGTAGTGTTATATGGGGATATTATTGCGACCTGACAACCCAATGAGATTTCTGCAAAACCAGGCAAGGAGAAAAAGATGAGCGGAAAGAGAGCCAAACCACCCCTTGATGTGCTGGAAAAGTGCCTGACCGGAATCCAGGGACTGGACGAGATTACGAATGGCGGGCTGCCCAGGGGGCGCCCCACCCTGGTGTGCGGCGGACCAGGCTCTGGCAAGACATTACTTTCCATGGAATTTCTGGTACATGGCGCTGAACAGTTCAAAGAGCCGGGTGTGTTTGTCGCCTTCGAAGAGACACCTGAGGAACTGGTGAAAAACTCGGCATCCTTGGGTTTCGACTTGAAGGGGATGGTGGCCCGGAAGAAAATGGTGATCGATCACGTTCACATAGAGCGATCCGACATAGAAGAGACAGGCGAATACAATCTGGAGGGCCTGTTTGTCAGGCTGGGCCTTGCCATTGATTCCATTGGTGCCAGGCGAGTGGTCATGGATACGATCGAGTCGCTCTTCAGTGCATTGTCAAACGAAGCTGTTGTAAGATCTGAGTTGCGACGTCTGTTTCGGTGGCTGAAAGACAAGGGGGTCACTGCCATAATAACGGGCGAAAAGGGCGACCAGACTTTGACACGCCAAGGCCTGGAAGAATATGTCTCGGACTGTGTGATTGTGCTCGATCATAGGTTGGAGCGAGATATCTCTACGCGAAGGTTGCAGGTGATCAAGTACCGGGGATCGATGCACAGCACCAACGCCTATCCCTTTCTGATCGATAAGAGGGGAATGTTGGTTATGCCCATTACCTCCCTGGGGCTGGAGCACCCGGCCAGCACAGAGATGGTATCAAGCGGCATAAAGAGGCTGGACGGTATCCTGGGAGGGCAGGGGTATTATCGAGGAAGCACGGTTCTGATCACTGGTACGGCCGGAACGGGTAAGACCACAATTGCCGCCAGCTTTGCTGATGCCTCATGCCGCGGAAAAGAACGGGTCCTCTACTTTGCATTCGAGGAATCCATGGACCAGATCCTCCGCAACATGCGGTCTGTTGGTATCAACCTCGACAAATGGGTAAAAAGGGGATTGCTCAGGTTCCATAATGCCCGTTCGACCCTCCATGGCTTGGAGCTGCACCTGGCCGTGATGAACAGGGCCATCCGTGATTTTAGGCCCAATGCAGTAATCCTCGATCCCATTACCTCTTTCGCCATTCTGGCCGGCGGGCGGGATATAAAGCAGATGCTGGTCCGCCTGGTGGATTACCTCAAGATGAACCAGATAACCACTATACTAACGAGCTTGACCATTGGGGGGCAGCCCCTGGAGTTTACAGAATCAGGCATTTCATCCCTTGCCGATACCTGGTTGATGTTACGTGACGTGGAGGTCAGCGGGGAACGTAATTATCTTATGTATGTCCTGAAATCCCGGGGCATGGCCCATTCTAACCAGGTAAGGGAATTCGTAATAACGGACAGGGGCATAGACCTTTTGGACGTCTATGTGGGTGGAGGAGAAGTGCTGACCGGTTCTGCCAGAATTGCTCAGGAGGCCAGGGAGAGAGCGGAGCTACTGGCACGAAGGCAGGAAATGGATCGTCTCAAACTGGATCTCGAGCGTAAGAGAAAGGTTATGGAGGCCCAGGTCAGTGCTTTGCGCGCCCAGTTTGAGTCTGAGGAGGACGGAATAACAAGAAGGCTTCGGGAGATCGAGACGATGGAAGCACGGGTGGAGGAGGATCGGGAACGGATGGCTTCAAGACGACAGGCAAACCATGATACTCCGACCCGCGCCAAGCTCAGGAAATGAGCAGGGGCACTGCTGGGGCAAACAATAGTATTATCAAGGAGTCAGCGATGGAGGACAAAAAGAGGACCGTATCCAAGGCCGTGAAGCAAAAAGGATCAGGACAAGCAAGAACCAACGGTGAAACCTATAACTTGCGGCTCTACGTGGCCGGCCAGACCCCAAATTGCCAGGCAGCATTCGCGAACCTCAAGAAGATCTGCGAAGAACGCCTCAGGGGAAGATATCGTATCGAGGTGATCGATCTCCTTGAGAACCCACAACTGGCAGCCGGGGACCAGATCATGGCCATACCAACCCTGGTGAGGAAGCTACCTCCCCCGCTAAAGAAGATAATCGGAAACCTGTCCGACACGGAGCGCGTGGTGGTAGGACTTGACCTGCGCCCGAGGCCGAAGGGAGAAGCCTAATGGCTAGGAGAGCCGCGATCAAGGACGCAAGCAAAACTTTTGAAAAAGGCTTATCAAGCAGTGAGAAGCAATTCTACAATCTTAGCCTTTACGTTGCCGGGATGACATCCCGATCGCTTCGGACAGTTGATAATATCAAGGACTTGTGCGCCGATCACCTGGAGGGGAGATACGACCTGGAAGTAATTGATATATACCAGACCCCCAAAAGGGCACTGGAAGACCAGATAGTTGCAGTCCCCACTTTGATAAAAAGGTCCCCCGGCCCGGTTCGTCGTTTGATAGGTGATTTGTCCCTCAAAGAGAGAGCGCTGGCAGGCTTGAGCCTTTGAAACGGTTGCGCAAAACGTTCCGAGTGGTTATTGGGGAGGAAGTCCATGCAGGAAAGATCTCTGGCGCAAATATTAAGGCAAAAGGAAGGGGAGATAAGAAAGCTCCGGAGCCGCCTGGAAGAGACAGAGGAGACCCTGGAGGCAATAAGGAATGGGGAAGTGGACGCAATCGTAGTCTCCCATGAGGAAGGGCAAAGGATATACACCCTGAGAGGTGCAGAATACTCATACAGGATACTGGTGGAGCAGATGGGAGAGGGGGCCCTTACTCTGTCCGGAGATGGGACGATACTTTATTGCAACAGGCGGTTTGCGCACATGACAGCAAAACCAATAGAGCGGATAATGGGAAGCAATATCAAATCACTGATTTCATCGCAAGATCATGAGGCCTTAGAACAAGCCATGAAATTGAGGCCTCGAGAAGTTAAAAGCATTGAAGTTCTGGTGCGAAATGTCCAGGGGATCGAGATCCCCGTCCGATTGACCCTCACATTCCTGCCGGAAGAGTCCCCCCCAACCGTTTGCGCCATAGTGACCGACTTGACAGAAATAAAGAGAAGAGAAAAAGATTCCGCCAGGGAGAAAGAAAGGCTGGAGCAGCGGGTCATGGAGAGGACAGCTGACCTCACGGCAAAGAAAAATGAACTGGAGGCTTCCAATAAGAGGATCAGAGAAGCAATGAAGGACTCTGACGCGGCACGGGAAAAGCTCGAGGCCCTTAACAGGCAACTGAAGAGAGAAATAGCCCGACGCAAGAATGAAGTTAAGGAGAAGGAAAGCTTACAGGCCCAACTGCTCCAGTCCCAGAAGATGGAGGCCATAGGATCTCTGGCTGGGGGTGTCGCACATGACTTCAACAACCTGCTGACGACCATTATGGGAAACGCACAGCTCGCCCTCACCGAGATAGAAAGGGATAGTCCCCTTTTTGAGGATGTGCGGGAGATAATAAAGGCGGGCGATAAGGCAGCAGCCCTTACCCATCAGCTCCTTGCCTTTAGCCGCAAGGAGGTCAGGCAACCTGAAGTCCTGAATGTCAATGAAACCATCTTGGATATGGAAAAGATGCTCAGGCGACTGATCAGGGAAGACATAGATCTTCAACTTATGCTAGACCCCAATTTGAACGACATCTACATCGATCCAGTCCAGATCAACCAGGTTATTATGAACCTTGTGGTCAATGCCAAGGACGCAATGCCGGAGGGAGGAAAACTCACCGTTGAGACGAGTAATGCGGAGCTGGATATTAGTTACTTCAGAAAACGGGGACTTGAGGGAAAAGCCGGCCAATACGTTTTGCTGGCAATCAGCGACACTGGTGTGGGCATGGATGAAGAACTACGCACTCGCATTTTCGAACCCTTTTTCACAACGAAAGAACGGGGAATCGGTACGGGGCTTGGGCTTTCTACTGTTCATGGGATTGTCAGTCAAAATAGGGGGCACATTTGGCCTTACAGCGAACCGGGATGTGGGACGACCATGAAGGTATATCTTCCAAAAGCGAAAAAGACCAAGGATACCGAGAGAGGAATCTATGGACGAGGTGAAGACCTAAGCGGTTCAGAGTTGGTGCTGTTGGCGGAAGACGATGACAATGTAAGAAATTTCGCTAAGAAGGCGCTCCTGAAGTACGGATACAACGTCATTGAATCAAAAAACGGCGATGACGCCATAAGGGTAAGCCAGGAGTTTGTGGGAAAGATTGACCTCCTGTTGACAGACGTGGTGATGCCCGGCATGAAGGGGAAGGACCTTGCAGAAAGGCTCCAATCCAGCAGAACTGATTTGAGGGTCCTGTATATGTCCGGGTATACCCACAATGTCATAACGAGCCATGGCATCATACCCAAAGACATTGACTTCATAGAAAAGCCCTTTTCCCCCACGAAACTGGCCCGCAAGGTAAGGGAGGTATTGGACCGGCAGTATCAAAAGGGGAATGAAAAGGCTTAATTTGCCGGGATGCCAACCATCGACCATATGTCTGATGGATAATTATGGCGAGGAACCGCAACCCCCACAATACCGGCTTCGGGCGTCGGCCTTCCGAAAAGACCCTCTCCCCACCTATCCCGCAATGTAGGACAATGAAGTTAGGACTAACGGACGCTGTGATTTATGTTTGATATTCCACCTGGGTTGTGCTATCCAATCTCCCGGCCGGGGCATCTTAAGGCCTCGAAGAACTAATTCCTCGGAATAGATTTTGATGAGGGCAGTTGGGGGGTGAGGCAAAATTCCCCAAGGCTACCGAACGGTTATGATGCCCTGGGGGAGGAGGGTCATACGAGAGAATACAGGATGAAACTCAAAGGAAAGGAGAAGGTGAACTATGACGGCAAAGTTAATCAAAGGCACTGAAATTCGGGAAGAAATCCTGAAGGAAATCGAGGCGGAGGTAAAGAGGATCCAAGAAGAACGCGGGGTTGTGCCCGGATTGGTCACCATTCTGGTAGGGGAGAACCCTGCCTCTGTTTCCTATGTGACGGCCAAGATAAAGACGGCCAAGGCCCTGGGCTTCAAGGAGATCCAGGACAACCAGCCCGAGACCACCTCGGAGGAGGATCTGCTCGCCCTGGTCGACAAGTATAACAAAGACGACACTATTCATGGTATCCTGGTACAGTTGCCCCTTCCGAAACACATCGACGAGAAGAAGGTGTTGAATGCAATCGACCCGGACAAGGACGTGGATGGGTTTCACCCGGTGAACGTGGGACGATTGATGATCGGGGGCTCGGAAGTGAAGTTCCCGCCTTGCACCCCGGCGGGCATCCAGGAGATGATAGTACGCGCCGGCGTGGAGACAAGCGGGGCGGAGGTAGTAGTCGTCGGCAGGTCCAACATCGTGGGCAAGCCAATTGCAAACATGCTGCTCCAGAAGGGACCGGGGGCCAACGCGACGGTGACTGTGGTCCACACTCGCACGAAGGATCTGGCCGCCCACTGTAAGCGCGCGGATATCCTCATCGTTGCAGCCGGCGTGCCGGGGCTCGTAAAGCCTGAGTGGATCAAGCCCGGGGCCTGTGTCATTGATGTGGGCGTCAACCGTGTGGGCGAGAAGATTAGTGAGAAGACGGGAAAGAAGATAGCCATCCTCAAGGGTGACGTGGATTTTGACGCGGCCAAGGAGATCGCCGGGTGGATCACCCCTGTCCCTGGTGGCGTCGGGCCAATGACCATCACCATGCTCATGAAAAACACCCTCAATTCCCTGAAATTCAAGCTCGGCCTGATGTGAGACATCTGATTGACCCCCGGGTCTTTATATAACGGGATCGCACAGAGGAGTATCCGTCCCTGATTCACCGTCAAGAAAATGTTTCACCTCGTTGCGCTTGATGTATCAAGCGAATAGAATGTTTTTGAAGACAAAAATCTATCATCAACGAGGTGAACTTAGATGATGACACAAGGCGAGCTGGCATTCAAGTACGAAGTTGACCATCAAGGTGCGGGAATGACGGGAATGGGAGGAATCGGGACTTACCTTGATCTTGCATGCCGATCGGGGATGGTGAGCAGCATTGAACGGCATGTAAAGGCACGGCAAGGGGGCCAGGGCTGGACGGACGCAAAGACTGTTGTGTCGCTGATGATGCTGAACCTGGTGGGCGGGCGGTGTGTTGAAGATGTGAACAGGCTGGAATCTGATGAAGGTTTTTGCCGGTTGCTAGGCAAAGCGTTGACTCAGGGCTTGAGCCGCAAGGGCTGCAGGACATTGAAGAAGCGGTGGAGGAAAGAGAAAACCCGAAGTGTGCCGTCTAGCTCATCTGTATTTCGGTATTTGGCCGAGTTTCATGACCAGGAGCAGGAGCGGTTGAGGGAGCCGGGCAAGGCGTTTATCCCGCAGCCGAATGAGGCACTTAAGGGCTTATGCAAGGTGAACGAGGATATGGTAGCTTTTGTGCAAAGCAACCGCCCGGAGCCAACGGCCACGCTGGACATTGATGCGACGTTGGTGGAGACGAAGAAAGCTGAAGCGCTTTTTTGTTATAAAGGCTACCGAGCCTATCAGCCTGTCAATACATGGTGGGCTGAGCAGGGTCTGGTGTTGCACACGGAATTTCGAGACGGGTGCTTGAGGAGGCGATTGGGAGTCTTCCGAAGGGAATCAAAAAGGTCCGGATGCGCTCTGATACGGCGGGATACCAGCATGAGCTGTTGAAGTATTGCGACAGAGAAGACAATAAGTGGTGTGGTCGGATTGAATTTACGGTTGGCTGCGATGTGAGTGACGAGGCGGCAGTGGGCGGAGGTGTGTTTTGTGCCCAATGCCATTGGGCATAGCAAGGATGGTCCTGAATATAGGTACTTGGCGATTCGGGAGCCGATGCAGGATCAACTTATGCTGCCGGGGATGGAGCACGATGAGAAGGAATTGCCCTTCCAGACAATGCTCAAGGATAGGGTAAAGTACAAGGTATTCGGGATTGTGACAAACATGGACTGGGAAGGGCAGGAACTGATTGAGTGGCATTACAAGCGATGTGGCAGGAGTGAACAGGCCCACGGTGTGATGAAAGAAGACTTGGCTGGAGGCACGCTGCCCAGTGGGGACTTTGGTGAGAATGCGGCATGGTGGTGGATCATGACTCTGGCCTTCAATCTGAATGCTGCGCTGAAGTCCCTGGTTCTGGGAGGCAAATGGGTTTGGAAACGGATGAAAGCGAT
>JAFDHO010000016.1:21061-61491 GCA_019308745.1 Deltaproteobacteria bacterium | reverse complement strand
CCTCCTTTCCGAGCTGGAGGCTCTCCAAGCCGGAAGCCGCCAGTCACTCCAGAAAAGGCATCATCACCCGTTCTCCGTATCTGAGGAGGCATTTCAAAAGGCTAAAGTGTTACCCTTGAGAAAAGTTCACAAATAAATACTACATTGTAGTATTTGATGTCAAGCCCTTTTTTGAGATTTTTTTCATCCATTCTTTTCGTGACGGCCAATTGAGATTGAGATAGACTGGCTCCTAAAAAGGCGCCTGCCCGACGATCGCCGATGGACAAAGAGCAAGCCCGCAACAAAACCAGAGCACGGTATAACAGGAATGGGCCCTGGTATGACATCCTCGAGACCCCCATGGAATGGTTGAAATTCAAGGCCTGGGGGAAAAGGCTCTTGGCTCGGGTCAAGGCTGGGAAGATCTTGGAGGCGGGTGTCGGTACAGGGAAAAATGTTTCCTACTACCCCAATGGAAAGGCCTTTGTGGCCCTGGATTTGAGCTTCAGGATGCTCGCTAGGGCCAGGGCCAGGGCTGAAAGGCTGGGAATGGAAGTGGCCCTGTTCCAGATGGACGTGGAGAATTTGGGGTTCACAGCAGGTGTGTTCGACACCGTTTTTGCGAGCTTTCTCTTTTGCTCGGTCCCCGATCCTGTGGAGGGGCTCAAGGAGCTGAGGAGGGTGTGCAAGCCGGATGGGAGCCTTGTGCTCCTGGAACGCGTGAGGCCGCAGAACAGGCTCCTCGGCCTTCTCTTTGATGTGCTGAACCCCCTGGTCGTGAGGATAAGGGGAGTCAATATCAACCGTGCAACCTCAGAAAACCTCATCAAGGCCGGATGGAAGATCAGAAAGGAGGAGAGGCTTTCTTGGGACAACGTCAGGCTCTTCGAGGCCGTTTCCTAGGGGCGAGGGGGGCCTTGGAGCAAGGGTAATGCTTGTGGTATTGACATGGCGGGAATCGTAGTTAAATATGAGCATATTGATATATATACACAAGAAATGAAAGGTGCGGAGAATGGAAACAAAGACACTATCTATACTCAACATTTCCTGTGGTCACTGTGTCATGACGATCAAGCGGGAGCTTGAAGAGCTGGAGGGGGTTTCTCAGGTTGAGGGGAATCCGGAGAAAAAGGAGATAACAGTATCCTGGGATGCACCCGCGTCATTTGAAAAGATAAAGGCGATCCTCAAGGAAATCAATTATCCCGCTGCTGATTGATGTAGTGCTACTGCTACCCCTAGCTTGAGGCGGCTTGCCTTAAGTCGTCCCCACTCCCAGTGGTTCTTACGGAGGAATGGAGGAGTGTCGGGAAAGGGGGGTGTTTCAGAGAAGCCTCCCCGGGAGAAGCTTTATGCCAGAGAAGAATGTTACCATACCCGTAACAGGCATGACCTGTGCGAACTGCGCCCTCAATATCGAGCGAAGTCTCAAGAAGCTCACGGGAATCCGCGAAGCCCATGTCAATTTTGCCACCGAGCAGGCCTCCGTTTCCTTTGATACAGACAAGGTCGGCCTTGGGGATGTCCTCGGCAAGATAAGAGACGCGGGCTATGGGGTGGCCGAGGTCACCCTGGAGATCCCCATTACGGGGATGACCTGTGCCAATTGTGCCATGACCATCGAGAGGACCTTAAGCAAAAAGGTCCCCGGAGTCCTGAGGGCGTCAGTGAATTTTGCCTCTGAGCGTGCCACTGTTTCATATATCCCTGACGTTACGGGGCCCGAAGAAATAATAGGGGCCATCGAGAGGGCCGGTTACGGGGCTGTCAGGCCCGAAGATTTCCCGGAGGGAGAGGATGCGGAACTGGAGGCCAGGAGGGCCGAGATCAGGACCCAGACTATGCGGTTTATCATTGGCCTGATATTTACGACGCCTCTCTTTTTCATGAGCATGGGCAGGGACTTTGGCCTTCTGGGGGCCTGGAGCCACGCAGCCTGGGTGAACTGGCTATTCCTGGCACTGGCGACCCCCGTGCAATTTTACACGGGATGGGATTATTATACCGGCGGGCTCAAGGGCCTGAGGAACAAGAGCGCCAACATGGATGTGCTCGTGGCCATGGGCTCGTCCGTCGCCTATTTCTACTCCTTCGCACTCTTGGTGTACCCTCCTTTAGGCAAGCATGTCTATTTCGAGACCTCCGCGGTCATCATCACGCTCATAAAGCTGGGCAAGATGTTGGAGGCCAGGACAAAAGGGAGGACAGGTGGGGCCATCAGGAAATTGATGGGCCTGCGCCCCAAAACCGCAACCATTGTCGAGGAGGGTAAAGAGAAGGAAGTGCCTCTGGCCCGTGTGGCGGTGGGGGATCATGTGCTCGTGAGGCCCGGAGAGCGGATTCCGGTGGACGGGGTGGTCCTTGAGGGTGAATCCAACGTGGATGAGTCCATGCTCACCGGGGAGCCTATCCCGGTCAGCAAGGGGCCAGGTGATATGGTCACCGGAGGGACGATCAATGGAGAGGGGCTCCTCAGGTTCGAAGCAAGAAAGGTAGGCAGGGATACGGCCCTTGCCCAGATCATTCGGTTGGTGCAGGAGGCCCAGGGGAGCAAAGCACCCATACAGGCCCTGGCTGACCGGGTTGCCGCGGTTTTCGTCCCGGGTGTCATAGGTATTGCCTTTGTGACCTTCGCCCTTTGGTGGAGCATTGGCGGGGAGTTCGTCCCGGCCATGATACGGATGGTGGCCGTCCTGGTCATTGCATGTCCCTGCGCCCTGGGTCTGGCCACCCCCACTGCCATTATGGCAGGCACTGGAAAGGGGGCCGAGAGGGGCATCCTCTTCAAAAATAGCCAGGCCCTCGAGATGGCAACGAGATTGGATACCATCGTTTTGGACAAGACAGGCACCATAACCATGGGCGAACCGGCGGTGGTGGACATTCTTAAGTGCGCAAACGGCCGGGTGAAAGACGAGTTTGGTCTCCTCCAGCTGGCGGCTTCCGTGGAGAGGGGATCGGAGCATCCCTTGGGCATGGCGATCGTGAGGGAAGCGGAGGCAAGGGGCATTGAACTGTTAGCGCCGGAATCCTTCAGGGCGATAAAGGGGCAGGGTGTGGAGGCAAGGGTGAACGGCATGGAGTTGAAGGTCGGGAAGCCCCAGTGGTTTGAAGAAGCCGGCATAGGTCTTCAGGGCATGGAGGAGAGGATCCGGGAGCTCCAGGCCCAGGGAAAGACAGTCATGGTGATAGCGGTCGACAATGGGCCCGCCGGCTTGATTGCCGTGGCAGACAAAATGAAGCCGGAGTCTCCGGGGGCGATAACAGAACTGAAGAAGCAGCGCCTGAAGGTGGTGATGCTCACCGGGGACAACCTTCAAACCGCTCGGGCCATTGCCTCAGAGGTGGGCATCGAGGAAGTCTTTGCCGAGGTGCGGCCGGAGGAAAAGTCCCTCAAGATCAAGGAACTCCAGGCCCGGGGTGAAAAAGTGGGCATGGTCGGAGACGGCATCAACGATGCCCCAGCCCTGGCCCAGGCGGACGTGGGCTTTGCGATTGGCACGGGTACGGACGTGGCCATCGAGACCGGGGACGTCATCCTTGTGAGTGGAAGCCTCCATGGGGTGGCTAGGGCCACTGATCTGAGCAGGGCCACGATGAGGACCATACGTCAGAACCTATTCTGGGCCTTCTTCTATAATTCGGCCCTTATCCCCGTTGCAGCGGGGGTCCTCTATCCCTTCGTATTCCTGCCTTATTTCCTGAGACAGCTCCACCCGATACTGGCTGCCTTTGCCATGGCCATGAGCAGTATTACCGTGGTCTCCAACAGCCTTCGCCTATACAGAGCAAAGATGAAGTAACGGGAATGGGGGCGCCCTGAGAGAGGGACGCTTTGTTGCGGCCCGTCAGGTCTGAAAGCGCGATCGGGGTGCGCTGATGAAATGATTCCTGGCTTTCTTCATCACAGACTGCATTTGATCTAAGAGCACGACGTGGAATTCTTCTTTTTCTCCCTCAGCAGCGATCCTGACTAAACGCCTTTTGTAAAAGGAGAACTCCATAGGAGCTGCTCCTGACTCACTCGGCCTTTTCGCCCAAATCCTTTCTGTTCGTTTTATCCCGCTAGGCTATATCAAAGTACCATAACCACCATCATTATCGAGCTTTGGGCAACAGCCTGTTGTGTATTGATCCAATCTGTTATATACAGGGTCCAGGATCACAAGAGAGCTTCGGAGACTTGCTGACCTTATCGGAGAGTAGCACATATGGAGATCAAGCAAGAGGGAATCGGGTCGGTGCCCCTTTATCGGGACCGGAACCTCCAAATTGTTTTCGGGATCACCCTGATGGCGGTCATGGGGGTTGCAAGCATTTCTCCGGCATTCCCCGCCATCATTGCGGAATTCCGTTTATCACCTCGAGACATAGGTTGGCTTATCAGCGTGTTTACCCTGCCCGGGGTGGTTTTGGCACCCCTGTTAGGTGTGCTGGCCGACCGATGGGGGCGGAAAAGAATCCTGGTCCCCTCGCTGTTTATTTTCAGCATGGCGGGTGTAGGGTGTGTGTTCGCCGGCACTTACACCCAATTGTTGGTATTGCGGTTCTTTCAGGGAGTGGGGGCTGCGGCCATCGGTTCCCTGAATGTGACCCTGATCGGCGATCTCTTCAGCGGCAAGCAACGTGGCGCTGCCATGGGGTACAATGCCAGCGTTTTGAGCATCGGCACTGCCTGCTATCCGCTCATCGGCGGCCTGCTGGCGGTTGTGGGCTGGAATTTCCCTTTCTTGCTGCCTCTATTGGCCGTGCCCGTGGCACTCCTTGTCCTCTTCGTCTTGAAGAATCCAGAGCCCCAAAAGCAGCAAAGCCTGTCCGCCTACTTCCGCAGGATATTGAGCGCTTTGAACCTGGAGGTTTTTGGTCTCTACCTGGCCAGTTGCGTGACCTTCATTATCCTTTATGGGTCCTATTTGACCTATTACCCTATCTTGATAGAAAGGAGGTTTTCCGGAGGCCCGGTGGAGATAGGCGTGGTCATGTCCCTGATGTCCTTTTCAACCGCCTTTAGTTCAGCGCAGCTGGGCAGGCTGGTTCAACGCTTTTCCGAGAGCAGCTTGATCCGGGCTTCATATCTCCTTTACGCAGCCGCCCTGGTCTTGATGCTCTGGCTCCCCAATATGTCCTTGCAGGTCCTCCCCGCCCTCCTTTACGGGGTTGCCCACGGGATCAATTTCCCTTCCATCCAAACAATCCTGGCGGGAATAGCTCCGCTAGAGCAGCGCGCGGCATTTATGTCATTGAACGGGATGGTCCTGCGGCTTGGACAGACCCTCGGCCCATTGCTGATGGGATTTGTTTACAACTTCGGGGGGATCGGAGCTTCCTTCTATGCCGGCGCGATCCTGGGTCTGGGTATGGCTGGTCTTGCCATCTGGTTGATTCCCAAGGCACAGGGGTAGTTAGTAGAGGTTTCCAGGGGTTTTTCCAGCAGTCCTAGCCAGAGATAGATGAATGGATGCAGGACTCCTGAAGGGGATCCAGTCTGCCTGATTCTCGATCCCCCAGGCCCTCAATGGTTGTAATGCTCTTGCCGTCGCATTCCACGCCACATTTCTCTGGCCGGGCGCGAGACAGAAGACAGGGATGTCTTTTCTCCCTTTCTCAAGAAGGCACGGTATGTTTTCTTGGGAGTATCCAAAGGGAGTGGCGCTTCCCCAATCTCACTGCGTGATGGATATCATCGGTGGGAGGAAATATCAATAGAAATGTCCGGCCTTTTTCTGTCACAACCCCCTTGATCTCGACAAAGGGGCCTTTTCGGCACGAAGTTTGTCTTTGTGCGGTCATCACGGCCTCATGAGCCCCGATAACTTGCCTTCGCCGGGATGTGTCCCGTGCGGAAGCACGGGGAGGAATGGCGAAAGGTGACCGCGGCGTAGCTCGCAGGGTGAAGCCGGGTTGGCTTCGGCGCAGTTCCGCTTGGCTTTGCCGCGGATGCCCCTGGCAGGAGCCGGGGGATCACTGACCCGTTAACAACCCCATCATGAGATGGCTCCAGTCCGGGATGATCTTTTCGTAATCTTGATAGGTAAGAAGGCCGGTCGAGGCCAGATCGGTATTGTCCCTCTTCCGCACGAGGTCCAAAAAGAATTGGCCATCATGAACCCGGGTACTCCCGAGGAGGCCCTGAAACGTAGATTTTACCTCTTTCAGGTCTTCGGCCGTAAGGTCTTTCGAAGGGTCTACGAGAAACTGCCTAGCGGAGCCAGGGCTGCCTATTCTCTGCTTCCACCAACTCATATTCTTGAACCGGGTGCCAAAGGTCCTGGTATATTGATCGCTCTTTAGATAGCTGGAAGTCCCCGGATAGGGCGTATAGATAGGAAAACGAAAGATGATCTTGTCAGGACGGATTTCCTTTAATCTCTGGGCAAACTCCAGCGTCTCCATCAAGGATTCGTGATTCTCACCGGGAAAGCCCAGCATCACATTGAACTCCATCAGAATGTCCAGTTGTGCGAGGAGTTTGATCTTACGGATATAGGTATCCAGATATTCTTCGGCACTCGCTGACTTGTTCATGATGCGCAGCATTCTGGGGCTACCGGATTCCAACCCGAAAGAGAAAGACAGGGCCCCTGAGCTCCCGAATACGTCAAGATCACCGGTCTCCAGGGTGTCGATTCGCATCTGGGCTGACCACACGGGGGGCCCTTCAGGCCACCTGTCTGAGATCCTATTCAACAGTGACATCATTTCAGGTTTGTTTACCCCAAAGATGGGATCAAGAAATGCAACGACCCGGGCACTGATGACTCGAAGTCCTGCGTCCATCATCTGGAGGACGCGTTCGGGGCCATAGCTTCGCCACAGACCGTGGCTCATGAGATATTCCGCACAGAATTCACACTTGAAAGGGCAGCCGCGACTGGAGAAAATTGGCACAACGGCATAGCGCTCGGAATAGTCAAGGGCGTGAAATACAGGCAAAGGATAGCGGCCCAAGTTCCTGGCCGGCGGCCTGGAACCCGTGGCCTCGATCCGGCCGTTGTCTCGAAAACCGATCCCGTGAACCTCCCGCAAATCCTTGCCGGATTGAAAGGCTTGGAGGAGTTCCGGAAGGGTCTCTTCGCCCTCGCCAATCACAACTGCATCGATGGAGGGTTCGTCCTCGAGCATATCACGCCACACAGCGCTGGCATGGGGTCCGCCGGCGACCACGCGGCGACCTGGTCGGGCCTCCTTGTAAGCGCGGATCATGTCCATGGCGCCCATATAGGCCTCTCCGCTTACAATGGAAACCCCAAGGACATCGGGTTCCACCCTGGCCAGGAAGTCATTGATAGTGGCGAGGCGGCGCCAGTAGGAGTCGTCGTCCGTATGAAAACCGAAGCGCTGAGGGACGGAAATGATTGTGACCTCATGGCCTGCCTCCTCAAGAAGCGCGGCAAGGTATGGGAGGCCGGCCGGCGGCAATTTGAAATACTGCACGGCCATGAAGGCATCTGTCACAGCGGGTCCCGGATCGAGCAACATTACTCTCATAATGGTAACACCACCTAGATGTTCCAGAAGGCGTCCTCTATGGCTTTCCGAGTGACGTCGCAATAAGGGTCTTCGCCCATCAAACCCTGCCCCAGATGGAGAGACAAGGCTCGACAACCTCCGCCGCAGATGCGCTTGATGTGGCAGCCTTGGCATCCTTCCAGGTCCTCGACCGATATGAAATCGAATTCCCGGAGAGATCGGTCCATGAGTTCGGCGACGGATCCTTCGCGGAGATTGCCCACCTTGTATTCAGGCATGTGCATCAGAGGGCAAGGATAGATATCTCCCGTGGGGGAAATGCTCAGAACGTTCCTTCCGATGCCGCAGTTGGAATACTTGGTCTTCAACAGGACTCGACTGTAGGGCATGCAGGCCGCTTGGAAGAAGAAAGGGAATACCGGGAACCCCTTGGTCTCCGTGACCCTGAGATAGGCCTGGCGGCACTCTCGGACCAGGGCATCGTACTCTGACGGTTGCAGGTAGTGCTGTTCGCTGGCCCTGCCCGTTGGGACCAACCTGCTCAGGAAGAAACTCCAGCCAAGATTGTAGGCAAAGGGCACCATCTCGGGGATTCGCTCGCAGTTTAGTCGAGTGGCAGTACAGGAGATTATCCGCTTTTCCAGATTCTCCCGGGACAGGAGGCGAATCGCCCGCATGGTGACATCAAAGGTCCCACCGGGGCGCATCAAGCCATGGGTGGTCGCATCAGGACCGTCCAGGGATATCTGGACCTCAGAGAAGCGCTCAGCTATCATTCGGGAGACTCCCTCGTCTATCAGGGTCCCGTTGGTTATCAAACGCAACTTCAGGCCATGAGATTCAATTTGAGAAAGGTCCGATCGAGTGAGGGGCTCTCCTCCTGTAATGCATACCAGGTAAGGCTTGTATTCGGCCATCTGCGCAAGGGTTTGGTTGATTTCATGGATGGATAGCTCGTTGCTGCTCTCGGCGCCGCTATCCGCATAACAGTAAACGCAGTTTAGATTGCACCTGTTCGTAACATGAAACCACAGGGTATTGATGCCATCGACAGTGCTGTCAGCGGTGTTGATTTCTCCATCAAACAGGATCTTCTCCGAAACGGCATCTCTTATGAAGCCTCCCACTTCGCTTCGTATCAGGTCAACGGGGACGCTGTAAAGGGCGGCCACGGCAGTCGCAATCTCTTCTGCCTCTCGCGCGCCGTTGCACAGCCTTATGACATCGAGTCCCACATGGTTCGTTCGAATCCAGGCGCCGGTTTCTCTGTCTACGAGGACATATTTTCCGTCCTTCTCCATTGCATAAAGATGTTCTGGTGTTCTGGGGTGCATGCTCTCTATGCTCCTGTCATTCTGTGCTCTCTCATCAAGCTGTTAGTGTCCAATGCATACTGCCCTATTTCGAAATAGAAATTCCTGAGCTCAATATGGGACAGGTTGGGTGTGTCGATGATGGCGTTGCCCAAGTTGTATTCATCCCAGTTATCGGTAAGGATCTTCAGTCCGAGCTCCTCCCTTTTCTCATACTGTTCTGTTCCGGGGAAGGGGATATTCAGGGCAGGGTAGGCCTCCACTCCGTATTCTTCCTGGAGTTCGCGCATGAAATCGAAGGTCCTGCTTATGGTCTCCTTGGTGTCCCAGAGGTGCCCGATGATGAATGAACCCTTGATGTGTATTCCCTGCTCGTGTGTCCACTTGACGGCATCTGTTACCTGTCTAATAGTGATCCCCTTGCGAATTCGCTTCAATATTTCATCGGAGCCTGATTCGATTCCATACTGTATGAGCCGGCAACCTGCCTCCTTCAGCAAGGCCAAAAAGTCCGGATCCACCACGTTGACCCGGGATTCACAGCTGAAGGTAATGTCCAAGGGGGAGTCAATGATCATTTCGCAAATCTTGGTAGCGCGCTTCCTGTTCGCGGTAAAGGTATCGTCGACGAAGAGAAAGTCGCGGACCCCCAGGTCCCTTACCATGTGTTCTATCTCGGCGAAGACGTTTTCCGCCGAACGATAGCGATATTGCCCCCCTGACAATGCCCCCGCAGAACAGAAGACGCACTTGAAGGGGCATCCGCGGCTTGCCAGGATGGCACCGGGCCAGGAGTACACGCTCAGATCGATCAGGTCCCGGGCAGGATAAGGGAGTTGGTTCAGGTCCTGGATAAAGGGTTGACCTTCATTGACCACGATCTCTGCCTTGTTCTTCCAGCACAAACCGTTGATGCGCTCGAAATCAGGCTTTTCCCCAGCAAGCACCTCGCCTGCAAATCGTTCCATGGCAATGTCGCCTTCGTAGCGGATGACAAAGTCGACGTGGGCATTTGCGAGCATTGCCTTGTAGTCGAAGGTGGGGTGCGCTCCTCCCAGTATGGTGAAGCTCTGGGGTGAATGTTCCTTGACGAACTGACACATGCGCAATGCAGCGTTGACCCCCTCGGTCGTGCAGGTAATGCCCACGATAGGTGGTCGATGAATGTCAAGAAAATCCGCAACCTCTTCCTTGCTTCGCCTGTCTGCCACCAGATCAATGACATCGACCCCGAATCCCGAGCGCCTGAGGTATGCGGCGAGGTAAAGTATGCCGAGGGGCGGGCACGTGAGGAAGCTCTTGAAGGCACTCGTGTACCAGGTGAAGGGTCGGGGATTAATAAAAAGGATCTGGGGTGAGATGGCCATTACCAGTTGTCCTCCAGTACCTGCTTATAACTGATGAGCCCGTAGCTCTCAAGTTCCCGGAGGAAAGGCTCTACCTCAAAGCCTCCCAATTTGGACGAGAGTGCCCTGAGTTCAGATATGGTCTTCATGCCGTCGATATTGAGCCAGACCTCACTTGATTGTTTGTCCAGGATCAAGTTCTGCTTTCGGCGCTGCTTGTTCTTGATGATGACATTACCGTGGTCGGAATCAACCTTCCAGAAAAAGCAGGTGATCACCGGTACATAGTCATCATGAAGTTGCCGGTTCAAGCGGTTATCACCAGGGTTCGAGACCATAGACACAGTTCTCCGAAAGGTTTGAGGTTGCGACTGTAAGTCGTGAAAAATAGGGGAAAAGCACTGTCAATTAGACTCGCGTCACATAGGGATTTTCAGGTTACAGGAGATTAGCCAGGTGCAGGCGCGGCGACATCCACTATGACGATAACAGCCACCAAGTCGCCTCCACAGTCCGCCCTGTTTACTATTTCACTTCCGACCATAGTGTTCAGTTCAGAAGCAACCTTGCTTTCAACCTCTGGCGAGGCGTAGATCTTGCGCAGACGTGGCTCGGCCACTCGCACCAGATTCACAAACTTCTTGAGATCTGCGGCATCCACTTCCGGAATCTTCTTACAATCGTCTTTCAAAATGCATCACCTCCTTTCAGACATGACTATGCCTTCTAATCAATCTATGCTTTTCCCCGCGATAGCTTTATAGCTCCTGTCGGGCTGCATCCGGCGAAAACATCAGCCCTGATGGGCTGCTTGCACAAATCCTTTGGTTCGCTTTGCCCCCGACAGGGTGTATCAGTGCTCCAAGTAGCCACCGTTTTTCTTGTGCTTTGGGGGGCAGCCGGTTAACGGCCAAAGGCACCCCTTCTTTGCAAAAGAAATGCAACTCAGTTGGTTCGATGCCCTACGGTCGAGCAGGTTATCGATACCATCCTAGGACTGACTTATCTGAAGGAAAGCTGCCTCACAGATAGGATAAAGGGAAAGGGCCCCATTTGTTGCGTGACTCCCTCGAGAAAACCGTCTAACAGCCATTTCGGGCCCGTTGTCTGATCTCGAAAAAGGGAAATCAGGCAATTCTCAAGGGTCGCGGGGCAAACAATGGAAAACCAAGTCCTATTTTGATATCAAAGATGAAACATTGAAGCAATCTAGATAAGTTCTCCGAGCCGACACAAGCTTCATGCTGAATATCTTAAACGCATTATGAAAAACCCTATTAATTCTGTCAACAAAATTTATTCGCCTTCGCCAGAATACCCTGAAGCTTGCTGCGGGGAGCTTCATTGCCTTTGGCCAGAATATATCCTAATAGGCAAGGGTGAAGAGGAAGAGCGCTTTGTCATTTGTGGCGCTTGCAATTAAGTCTCCCATGCATCAGTGGAGCCTGGAGGATTATCCGCCAGAGGAGCAGGGCCACCGGAGGGTGCCTGATGCCTGTGAGCAAAAGGAGGTCTCATACAGCACAAGAGCTCTTTTGAGCCATAAAGGCGCAGACCCCCTCTAGGATTCTTTCTGTGGACCGGTGCTATTGGCTTGACCGGGACGATGGCCTCGGGTATTGTCGGCTCCAAAGCCGAAGGGCCCCGGGGGAATCGTCTTTTGTCTGGAAAGACTTGGAAATTGCCATGGAATTGAGGACACTGAAAGGGGATGGGCTGTGCCTGGTCACAGCTTGTATCTGGGGGTTTGCATTCGTGGCGCAAAGGGTGGGCATGGAATATGTCGGCCCTTTTACCTTCACCGGGGTGCGCTTTGCCCTGGGCTCCATGTCCCTTGTGCCATTGATCTTGTTGAGGGGGAGAGAAAGGCAACCTGGAGCGAATCCTCTATCATACGGTTCTCTCGGGTGGCTCGTGAAGGGTGGCGGTCTTGCCGGGGTGGCCCTCTTCTTTGGTGTCTCATTCCAACAAGTGGGACTGGTGTATACCACGGCGGGAAAGGCAGGGTTTATAACCGGCCTCTATGTGGTGATTGTGCCTGTTCTTGGGGTGTTTTTTCATCAGAAGACGCGCCGGGGCACGTGGCTTGGGGCCGTCCTTGCCGCCGCAGGGTTATATCTTCTGAGTGTTACGGGGAAATTCAGCATCTCCCGCGGAGACTTTCTTGAACTCATCGGCGCCTTTTTCTGGGCAGGTCATGTGCTGATCATCGGATGGCTCTCACCCCGCATGGACCCACTGAAATTGGCCTCTTTCCAGTTCGGCATCTGCTCTCTTATCAGCCTCGTAACGGCAATCTTCTTCGAGTCCGTTACGTGGAGTGGCATTATGGATGCCGGGATACCAATACTGTATGGGGGGCTTTGCTCTGTGGGCGTGGCCTATACCCTCCAGGTCGTGGCCCAAAGACACGCCAAACCGGCTCACGCGGCTATCCTCTTGAGCCTTGAAGCGGTGTTCGCGGCCCTTGGCGGCTGGGTCGTGCTGGGTGAGATCCTTTCACCTAGGGGGATTACGGGGTGCGCGCTGATGCTTTCAGGGATGCTCCTGTCCCAGGTGTCCACGCATTTGCCGGGGGAAATAGTGAGCAAGGCCCCGCCCTCCTAGGAAGACTTATCCCCGCTCTGAGGGTCGTGACAAAAGGAAGAGGGCCGGGAGCTAGGTGATAGGAGATTCCATATGGTCCCTTGGGACGCCTACGGATTCGGCGGCCTGAACGAGTTCTTGCCAGGCCGCAGGGGGCATGGGAATGCCCTTTTCCCTGCGTTCCGCCAGGTTTTTCCGCTCCGGGTCCCCTGCCACCATAACAGGTGTTGTGGGATCTTCCGGAGGGGATTCTTTGACATAGGATACAAGCGCATCTACCTCTCTTTGCATCCACCCGGAATCCACCAAGCGTGCGGGATCCAAAACAAATACCAGCATGTTGTTCATCACACTTCCCAGCCGCTCATTCCCCGGGTGTATGGTTCCTCCCCCTCCGAGCACGCCTGCAAGGAGTTCGCAGAAGAAGGCTATACCATATCCCTTGTGGAGACCGAAGACCCTGAGGGAGCCGCGGGGCTCGGAGAAGATCACCCGGGGATCATCAGTGGGATTGCCCTCCGGGTCGAGTATCAGGTCCAAGGGCAGCTTCGTGCCCTGGTCCATGGCAACCCTGGCCTTTCCCACGGGGATCTTGCTTGTGGCCATATCCAGCAGGATCGGGGGCGTATTCTCTGTCCCCGGCAGGGCAATACAGACCGGGTTTGTGTTGAAGCGGGCGTCTCGCCCGCCGTAGGGGGTGACGACCGGGGGATGGTCCACCACGTTGACGAAATGGACGGAGACGAGTCCTGCCTCGATACTCTGCTCCCCATAGGCCCCAACGCGGCCTATATGATGGGCATTCCGGAGGGCCATCAGGGAAAGGCCTGTTTCCTTGCACTTGGCGATCGCTGCCTCCATGGCCTCTGCTGCGGTCCTCTGACCGTAACCCCGCTGGCCATCAAAGACCATAATCGATCCATTCTCCTTCAAGAGCCTGGCGGGCCTGTTGGGAATCAAGAGACCTTGGGAGATGTGCTTGAGATAGAGGGGAATCATGCCCACGCCATGGCTGTCGTGGCCGAGGAGGTTTGACCTCACCAGGTGCCCGGCCACCTGTCCCGCCTCCCTGGATTCGCTCCCGGCCCTTTGGATGATCTCCTTTGCGAGGTTGAACAGGTTCTGCTCTCTGATGATCAGCATAGAGTAAACCCCCGAATTCCTGCTGTCTTTGATGTGACGAAATATCCTCCAGAGTTCACAATTATTGAAGGTTCGATGCACAGTGGAGACCTTTGAGAAACCCTTTTAGGGAACGGCAACGCGGTTGCCTCACTCCAGGGCCGGAGGGAACCGTGCAGTTTTCCACCACCCCACGGCATAGCCGATAGCCCCAAAAAATTCCTGCAAGGCCATACAAAGGTATCCTGCGATCCTTTTGTGTTGAACGCTTCGGATGGTATATAGTAGAAAAGGAGGGGGAATTCAAATTAATATGCACCATTAGCGCCCGCTCAATGTTTGATGGATTCGTGAAAAGTCGGAATCCAGTAAATTCAATGGCTTCTGGATGCCGGATCAAATCCGGCATGACGGTTTTGAGACTTTTTGCGAGTTCACCAATGTTTGAAAGGGCGAAGGATTGAACCAGGGAGGGAAACAAATGCTGGTTGCTGCGATGTCTGACATTCACGATAATATCTGGAAGCTTGAGGAGGCTCTCAAGAAAGCTGGCTCCGCTGAGGTGCTCATCTTCTGCGGTGATTTTTGCGCGCCCTTCACCCTGAAACAGATGAGCGACGGTTTCAGAGGGCAGATCCATGCGGTGTGGGGGAACAATGACGGGGACAAGTGGCTCCTGACCAAGAATGCAGGCAACGGGGGGCATGTTGTCTTGCACGGGGACTTCGGAGAGGTCGATCTTGGAGGAATGATGATCGCGATCACCCATTATCCCCAGATCGCCGGGCCTGTTGCAAAGTCGGGGAAGTATGCTACAGTGTTCTATGGTCATGACCACACCCCGAACATAAGGGAGGACGGGGCTCTCCTGATCAATCCCGGCGAGGTCATGGGGCGGTTCGGGAGGAGCACCCTGGCCATGTACAACACTGATACAGGGAAGGCCGAAATCCTGGACGTGTAGCTGGAGGAGGAGTGGGTGGTCATCTTACGCCCTGCGGGCTGTTGCCCGAAGCCTGACAATTATGGGGTGCTTTGCGAACCTTGGGCCTTGCTCTCAATGATGGGGAGTCAGAGGCCAAAGGCTGCCCCGCGATATCCCGGTGAGGAATCGAGGAGTCAGAATGGGATTCTTGCGGATGGCCACTCCTTAGATCCCGTCTTGATGGGGAGATGGACTTTTGACGAAGCCATCAAGACTTGATTAAGGTGGCAATCGATTACGAGGAGGCAGAAATGAAAAAGGCCGCTAGATGGATCGGGATCCTGCTCGGGGGGCTGGTCGTTCTCGTCATTCTCGCACTTGTCATCATACCCCGGTTCATTGATATCCAGGACTACAAACCCAGGATAGAAAAAAAGGTGGCAGAGGCTACGGGCCGGCCTTTCAGGTTAGGAGGTGACATGGAGCTTTCCCTGTTTCCCTGGGCCGGTGTCTCCCTTTCGGACCTGCACTTAGGGAACCCCGAAGGCTTCAAGGAAAGGGATTTCCTCGAGATCCAATCCTTTGAGGTCAGGGTGAAACTCATTCCTCTCATCTTCAAGGACATCCAGGTAAAGAGGTTCCTTCTTACCGGAGCGCGTGTCGCACTGGAAAGACGCGGGGACGGCAGGACAAGCTGGGAAGGGCTTGGGAGGCATGAAGGGGAAATAGGGGCCGGGGAAAGGCGCGAGAAAGAAGAGCCCTCCAAGGCCGGGCCCGGGAAAGGCCTTCCAATAAAGGCCCTGGCCGTGGGAGATTTTACTATCAAGGACGGCACGATCCTCTGGATCGATGATGTGAAGGGAGGGCGCAAAGAGATTTCGGATATTACCTTGACCTTGAAGGACGTCTCCCTGGAACGGCCCTTCCGGCTCTCCTTTTCAGCCAAGATGGACGGCCAGCCGGTTTCACTGGAGGGCGTCCTGGGGCCCCTGGGAAGGGAACCAGGGAAGGGTGATTTTCCTCTGGACCTGGCCATGAAGGCCCTTGACAAACTGGATCTGAGAGTGAAGGGAAAGATCGTAAACCCGGCGGTCGCACCGGGGATCGATGTGGACCTGGAGATCGCCCCCTTCTCACCCAGAGAACTGGCTGAGTCCCTGGGAACGAAGTTGCCCCTTTCTACCGCCGATCCTGGGGCCTTGAAAAGCGTTAGCCTCAAGGCGAAGCTGAAAGGGGGCCGCGGAGAGATCTCCATTTCAGAGGGCACTCTGGTCGTCGACCAATCAAGGCTCGCCTTTCTTCTGAGGGCAAAAGAGATGGAAAAGCCCAACATAGCATTTGATCTCAATCTGGACCAAATCGACCTGGACAGATATCTGCCTCCAAACAAAGAAAAGAAGAAGGGCGCCGGCAAAGGCACGGAAGGCCGGAACAGGGAGGGGAAAAAGAAGAAGGTCGACTACGGACCACTACGCAGGTTGATCCTGGACGGCACCATCTATGCGGGGAAACTCAAGGTCAAGGACATAAGGGCGGAGAAGATCAAGCTGAAGATCCGGGGAAGAAATGGGGTCTTCAGGCTGGACCCCCTGGACTTGAACCTGTATGGGGGGGCTATGAACGTAGTTGGGAAATTCAACTTTCAGGGTAAAAGCCCGGTAAGCGAGACGACTCTTCATGCCGAGGGGATTAAGGCCGGGGCCTTTCTCAAGGATTTCATAGAAAAGGACATCATCGAGGGGACCCTGAAAGCCGACCTGGGCATCCGCATGGTCGGAGATGACCCTGAGAGGATCAAAGGCTCCCTCAACGGAAAGGGTAACCTGCTTTTCAAGGATGGTGCAGTCGTGGGGATTGATCTTGCCGGGATGGCCAGAAATGTCAAGTCAGCCTTCGGCCTCGGGGAGCAGGCAGCGGAGAAGCCGAAGACGGATTTTACGGAGCTTACCATGCCGTTCACCATAACCGACGGCGTTGTGAAGACAAGCGATACCCGCTTGATGGGCCCGTTGCTAAGGGTCCTGGCAAAGGGAAGGGCCGACCTGGTAAAGGAGACACTGGATTTCAGGGTGGAGCCCAGGTTCGTTGGGACATTAAAGGGGCAGGGTGACATAGTGGACCGTAAAGGCATCACCGTACCCGTGCTGGTGAGCGGCACGTTCTCCAGGCCCACGTTCCGGCCAGACCTCAGGGGTGTCATGGAAAAGGAGCTCAAGAAGCGTCTAGGGCCGGCGGAGCTACTGGAGGGTCAAGGCGAACAACAGGCGCCCCTCAAAGAACTGGAAGAGAAGGCGAAGGGATTCTTGAAGGGTCTCCCCTTCGGAAAGTAGCCTAGGAGGCAAGGGGGCATCTCACACGGAGGTGCCCCCCCTTCATGTTTAATGAGGATTTTAGACCTGTTTACCCTTGAGGCCTGCGAGGACCCTTTCGGGCGTCAGGGGAATGCGCCTGAATCGGACGCCAGTCGCATCGAAGACCGCATTGGCCACAGCAGGGGCAGTAGCGGGTAAGCCAGGTTCCCCGATTCCGCCGATTTGGTCGTCGCTGTCAACGATGTGGACCTGGATTTCCGGGGTCTCGCTCACCCTGAGAACATCATAATCCTCGAAATTCTCTGAAGACACCCCGCCATCAGCGAACTGGATCTCCTCTTTGAGTACCGTGCTGAGCCCCATGACGATGGCCCCCATGACCTGGGCCTTGATATTGTCAGGATTAACCGCCGGGCCGCAGTCGATGGCCGCCACGACCCTGTGGACCTTGATTTCCCCGGTCTTTCGGTCCACGGAGACGTCTGCTACCTGTGCGGTATAGGTCCCGAAACAGGTGTGCTGGGCGATGCCGCGCCCATCGCCAATGCCCGGTTTACCCCATCCCGCCTCCTCGGCAACCTTTTCAAGGACCCGGTGCGTCCGCTTGTTGTTCTTAAGGAGCGAGAGGCGAAACTCCAGGGGATCCCTGCCCGCGGCGTGGGCCAGCTCATCCACAAAGGACTCGATGACAAAGGCATTCGGCCCGTTTTGCACAGACCTCCACGGGCACACCGGGATAGGTAGGTCAGAAAGCAGGAATTCGACGAAAAAGTTGGGTATCTCGTACATTATCCGGTTCTTGTTGGGGGAATTTGGAAAATCCAGGAGCCCCCAGAGGCTCATCATGTCCACCCCGTTTTGGATTGCTTTCGGGTTGATGTCCTTCAAAATAGAACCGCTCACCGCCTTGTGGCTCCAGGCTGTCAAACGGCCCCTGCTGTCCAGACCGGCCTGGATACGGTGGGCCATGGCAGCCCGAAAGGCATCATACTTTATGTCCTCTTCCCTGGTCCAGAAGACCTTTACCGGCCTTCCCGCGGCCTTCGAGAGCAGCACAGCCTCAATCACGAAATCCGGGCGTGCGCGCCTGCCGAGGCCTCCGCCAAGGTATGTGGTATGAATGTTGACCTTCTCTTGCGGCAGGCCCGAGACCTGCGAAGCAAGGATTTGTGAAACCGTCTGTGCCTGTGTGGGGACCCATACGTCACAGCTATCCTTCTTAACGTGGGCGGTACAGTTCATGGGCTCCATGGTGACGTGGGCAACAAAGGGGACATAATAGACGGCTTCGATCTTTTTGGACGCCTCAGTCAGGGCCTTTTTGGCATCCCCTACATTAGCGGCGGTTGATCCGGGTTTATCCAGGTCTCCCATTAAGCTCTTTTCCACGTATTCAGTGTCCATTTCGGGTATCAGGCCCTTGTCCCATGTCACGTTCAAGGCCTCCCGGCCCTTCCATGCTGCATCGAGGGTATCCGCGCACACGCCAATCCCATGGGGGGTTGGCACGACCTTGCTGACACCTTTTACCTTTTCGGCGGCAGCCCCATCAAAAGTGACAGGCTTTGCCCCATAGGCCGGGGGGCGGGCGAGCACGGCATAGAGCATCCCTGGCAGGTCCACGTCATGCCCGTAAACAGCCCTCCCCTGTACTTTATCAGGGATATCCGCCCTTGGAACATATTTGCCCATATATCTGAAGTCGTTATGCTTCTTGAGCTGCGGATCCTTTGGGAGCGGGAGCATGGAGGCCTTTATACAAAGCTCCCCGTAGGTCATGCTCTTACCCGTCTTTTTGTGCCTGACAATCCCCTTGGATGTCTCGCACTCACTCCCGGGCACTCCAAGCATAGATGAAGCAGCCTGGAGAAGGACTGCCCTGGCCGAAGCACCCACTTTTCGCAAGGGCGCATAAAAACCTCTTACAGTTGAACTAGCAACAGCAATTTGGGCATGCATGATGGGATTGAAAAACTCCTTTGCGGCGGGCCCCTGCACTATCCTCACCTTTTCCCAGTCAGCATCCAGTTCGTCGGCGAGGATCATGGCCAGGGATGTATGCGAGCCTTGTCCCATTTCAGATGCCCCGAGGGTGAGGGTGACCATGTCATCAGGGGTGATTTCAACCCACACGTTGGGCTTAAAGCTCGAACCAGCACCTTTCTTCATCTCAGAGGCGCTCAAGATCTTATACCCAAATGGGGTTACGGAGGCAGCAATGGTAAGCCCTGTTGCCGCCAGGGAACCTTTCAAGAATTCGCGACGGGATATGGATGTCTTCATGGTCATCACCCCTCCTTTCTCATGATCTGGACGGCCCTTCGGATACCCTGCTTGATGCGGGGATAGGTGCCGCAGCGGCAGATCACGTCGTCCATGGATTCGATAATCTCCTCTGGATCTGGGTTCGGGGATTCTCCAAGGAGAGATGCAACCTGCATGATGATCCCAGGCTGGCAGAATCCGCACTGGACCACCTGCTCTTCGATCCAGGCCCTCTTGACAGGATGATCCTCAGGGAGCCCTTCTATGGTGGTGATCTTTTGGCCTTCCACTTCCCCCACGGTCACTGAGCAGGACCGCTCGGCCTTGCCGTCGATGTGCACGGTGCATGAGCCACATGCCCCAATACCGCAACCGTACTTGGTGCCGGGTAGTTTCAGGTAATCCCTGAGGACCCACAGCAATGGGACATCCTCAGGGGCGTCCACCCGATACACCTTCCCGTTGACATTAAGAGAAACCATAATTCCCTCCTTTCTTTAATTGGGTCCTTACAATCAACTGTGCACTCAAAAGCACCGAAGTCGGCACTCTCTTCTCAGTCAGGTCAGACGTCAAGAAAGGAAAAGGCCCAAAGGCTTTCAAAAAGGGCATCCCCAGACCAAGGGTCATATACACCGGGTTATTCCCGAAAAAATGGAGTGTCTAAATGAGCTTTTGGATTCCTAGATTGATAAAAAGCGCAAGAAAAGGCCGCAAAGGGGATAATCACCCTCAAGAGGCCTGCTTAACGGAAACCGTGGGATCTTTTTCTCATTACCTTCGTATCGAACGATGAATCCACAGTTAGAATTCTACTCCATGAGTAGGAAATGAGCATTATTTATCTCGAATAATATCAAACCACCTGATGTGTCAAGGAAAATATCGCTGTTCTTGGTGATCATTTTATTGTAAAATTCTTTCAAAACGGTCTGATAGGGTAGATGAGAAAGATATGCTGAATACCGGAATTAGCTATAAACTGCAAAAAGATAGCCCCAATATCACATGGCCCATTCGAAGAATCCGGCGCAGCCAGGTACAAAAGGTCGATGACGTGGTTCTCATGGAAGAGCCCCTTGAGATTCTCATCAACGGCCACAGAATCGCTGTCTTGATGAGGATGCCCGGCCAGGAAAAGGAGTTGGTGGCAGGTTTTTGCATCAGTGAAGGATATGTTCGGAGAGTACGGGACATCCTATTGATCCACCATTGCGGGTTAGGGCACCCCGCGCCGGGAGAGCAACCAGAGGACGGGGGGCCTCCCGAGTCCCGAAACAGGGTGGAGGTCATGGTCGCGGATGGTGGATTCGCCCCCCCTGAGGGAAATGACATGGTCAGGTTAATTCGTTCCGGGTGCGGGGCCGCAGACGTATCCGCCATCAGTGATTCCCTGCCCTTCCTGTCCGATGGCTTTTCCGTTTCCTCCACGGTCCTGCTCCGCCTGGGAAAGGCCATGAGAGAGCTGCAAAAGGTGCATCACAAGGTGGGCGGGACCCATTCCGCTGCCATCTTCCTTGGGGACGGAAGCCCGGTACACCAGGCGGAGGATATCGGCAGACACAACGCCGTGGACAAGGTCATCGGCTATTGCTTCCTGCGGAAGATCCCACTGGGAGACAAGATGCTTGTAACGTCGGGAAGGGCGAGCTATGAGATGGCAATGAAGGCTATCCGAGTCGAGATACCCGTGATCGCTACGCTATCGGCGCCTACTTCCATGGCGGTAGAGCTTGCAGAGGACAGGGGATTGACCCTGATCGGCTATCTGAGGGGTGGCCGCATGAACGTCTATACCCATGGACACAGGATAGAGATAGCCTAGTCCCATACCTCCAACTCCACCTTCTTCAAGGTACTTATTTCGTCCCTGTACCGGGCAGCCTCTTCGAACTCAAGGTCCTTGGCAGCTCGCTTCATCCGTTCCTCGAGCTCCTGGATCTTCTCTTGAATCACCTCCGGCGGGAGATAGGGTATTTCCTCTTCGGCCATGACGGGCACGGTCAGGTAATCCGCCTCATAGGGCGATGCGAGCACATCATCGATGTTCTTCTTGATGGACGCGGGCGTGATACCGTGGGTCCTGTTGTATTCCAATTGGATATGGCGCCGGCGATTGCTTTCCTGGATGGCCCTCCTCATGGAGCCCGTGATATTGTCCGCATAGAGAATGACTGTCCCGTTGATATTGCGTGCGGCCCTTCCGCAGGTCTGGATCAGGGATCTCTCAGATCGCAGAAAACCTTCCTTGTCCGCATCGAGGATGGCCACAAGAGATACCTCGGGGAGGTCGAGTCCTTCCCTCAGCAAGTTGATACCGACAAGGACATCGAACACTCCGAGCCTGAGATCCTTTATGATAGACATCCTTTCTATTGTCTTGATGTCTGAATGGAGATAGCGAACCTTGATCCCCAGGTCCGAGTAATAATCGGTGAGGTCCTCGGCGAGGCTCTTCGTGAGGGTCGTGACAAGGACCCTTTCCCTTCGCTCGACCCTGTCCCGGATCCATCCCAGCAACTCATCTACCTGGTTGGCGGCAGGTCGAACAATGATCTCGGGGTCTGCAAGCCCGGTGGGCCTGATGATCTGTTCGGCAAGCAGTTCGCATTTTTCAAGCTCGTAGGGTCCGGGCGTTGCGGAAACATAAATGACCTGATTGACCTTTTCCTCGAATTCCTCGAACTTCAAAGGACGATTGTCCAGGGCGGAGGGGAGGCGAAATCCGTAATCAACCAGGGTCTGCTTCCTGGAGCGGTCTCCATTGTACATGCCGTTTAGCTGGGGGACGGTGATATGGCTCTCGTCAATGATGACGAGAAAATCCTCGGGAAAATAATCAAGGAGAGTGGGAGGGGGTTCGCCAGGGGCCCTTCCCGTCAGGTGTCTGGAGTAATTTTCGATGCCGTGACAGTAACCCAACTCCAGCATCATCTCCAAGTCAAAGAGGGTCCTCTCCTCGATCCTTTGGGCCTCGATGAACTTGTTCTTCCCGCGGAAGTACTGCACCCTTTCACCGAGTTCCTCTTTGATATTGCGGATCGCCCGTTCCCTGATATCCACGGTCGTAACGTAGTGGGTTGCGGGGTAAATGGTGATGCGGCTCAGCTCACGCAGGGCCTTGCCCGTCAGGGGGTCTATCTCCTGGATGGATTCTATGTAATCGCCGAAGAAGTTTACGCGTACCGCCCGGTCTTCTTCGTGAACAGGATAGATGTCCAGGACATCGCCCCGGGCACGGAAACGGCCTCTCGAGAAATCATAATCCCCTCGCTCATAGTGTATCTCCACCAGTTTCTTCAGGGCATCTTCCCGGGAATGCTCTTCACCCCTTTCCAGATAAAGGAGCATGTTATGGTAGGCCTCAGGGGAGCCCAGGCCGTAGATGCAGGATACACTCGCCACGATGATGACATCATCTCGATCCAGGAGGGAACGCGTCGCAGAATGCCGCATCTTGTCAATCTGTTCGTTGATGTGGGCATCCTTCTGTATGTAAGTATCGGACTGGGGGATGTACGCCTCGGGCTGGTAATAGTCGTAGTAACTCACAAAGTATTCCACCGCATTATGGGGGAAGAAGTTGCGGAGCTCCCCGTAAAGCTGGGCAGCCAATGTCTTGTTGGGAGCCACAATAAGGGTGGGTTTTTGGACCTGGGCGATCACCTGGGCCATGGTAAAGGTCTTGCCCGAGCCGGTTACCCCGAGTAAGACCAGGTGCTTCAGGCCCCTGCGGATACCATCTGAGAGGGTTTGGATGGCCCCGGGTTGATCACCACAGGGTTCGAGGTCTGAGACCAGTCTAAACATCCAGTCTCCAGGTTGTCCCCTCGGGGCCGTCTTCCAGGACGACCCCCATATTGCGGAGACGGTCGCGAATCTCGTCGGCCCTGGCCCAATCCTTGTGCGCTCGCGCCCGGGAGCGCTCCTCTATGAGCCTGCCGATCCATTCCGGGTCCATCTCTTCCCTCTGCCCTGACAACTCCTTGAAGAAGTCGTCAGGGTCTTCAGCAAGGATGCCAAGGATGCTACCCGCCAGGAGAAGTTGCTCCAGACCCTCCCCGAGCCGTTCACGGTCGGCCTGGGGGATAGATGCACCTCTCTCATCCATCAGCCGGTTCATTTCCTTGACCTTCTCGAATAGCAGGCCGATGGCCCCTGCAGTGTTCAGGTCGTCGTCCATCATCCCCACGAAGTCCTCCAGGAAGCCGGGAGGAGGTTCACTCTGCAATGGCGGGGCAGAAGGTAGACTGCCGGGTTCAGATCCGGTGCCGGCGATACTCCTTATCCTTTGAATAGTCCTGTAGATTCGGACGAGGCCTGATTGAAGATCCAGGACATGCTCCTTTGAGAAATCAATGGGACTCCGGTAGTGTTTCGACAGGAGAAAGAGGCGCAGCACCTCCGGATGGTACATTTCGAGGGCATCCCTTACTGTTAAGAAATTGCCCAGGGATTTGGACATCTTCTCCGATTCTACGGTCACGAAGCCGTTATGGATCCAGTACCGAGCAAATTCTCCCCCATTGGCGGCGATAGACTGGGCCCTTTCGTTTTCGTGGTGGGGGAACAGGAGGTCTTTCCCTCCGCCATGGATATCAAAGGTGGCCCCGAGAAAGTGGTTGCTCATTACGGAGCATTCCATATGCCACCCGGGCCTGCCTGGGCCCCAGGGACTCGGCCACCGGGGCTCCTCCGGCTTGGCGGCCTTCCAGAGGGCAAAGTCCATGGGGTGCCTCTTCTTGTCGTCAACAGCGACCCTGCTGCCAGCCTTCATGTCTTCCAGCCGCCTGCCCGAAAGCCTGCCATACTCCTTGAACGTCTCCACCGAATAATAGACGTCCCCCCCTTGGACATAGGCATATCCTTTGTCTATGAGGGTCTTGATCATTTCTATCATGTCATCCACATGCTCTGTAGCACGGGGTTCCTTGTCCGCATTCAGCACTCCGAGCCTTCCCATGTCTTCGTAGAATGCCTCTATGTATTCCTCCGCGAGTTCCTTGGAGTCCTTTCCCAGCTCCTTTGCTCTCTGGATGATCTTGTCGTCCACGTCCGTGAAGTTCCTGACATAGGTCACATCGTATCCCCGTGCTCGCAGGTAGCGGGCCAGGACATCGAAGACGATGGCAGAGCGGGCATGGCCTATATGACAGAGATCGTAGACCGTGACGCCACATACGTACATGCCGACCTTGCCCTCCCTCAGGGAGACGAAATCCTCCTTTTTCCGAGAAGCAGTGTTGTAGAATCTTATAGCCATAACGGCATGAACAACCTTCTCCATACGAATGATGTATCTTCGTCAACAGGATTGTGACCGGTTTGTTAATGGATTTGACGAGCTTACGGAGGAGGTGAACCAGGCAGCCTGGTCCCATAATTGCCCTATAAAGCGTCCTAACAAACCGGTAATGATCCAGCGCCAATTGGTGTTATCGGATCGTGTCATGCCTCGGTGAGGCAGACGACTGCGTAAGCAGCCATCCCTTCCCCCCTGCCGCAAAAGCCCATGCGTTCGTTGGTCGTGGCCTTTATGCTGATCCGGGCCTCCTCTGTCCCTAATATTCCAGAGAGTCTCTTCTTCATGGCCTCCACATGGGGGGCGAGGCGGGGTTCCTCGGCTACAATCGTCGCATCAATATTCCCGACACGGTAGCCATCGGTCCTGACCCATTGCATCACCTTGTCGAGTAGCAAGGTGCTTTCCACGCCCCTGTAAGCAGGATCGTCATCCGGGAAGTGACTGCCGATATCTCCCATGGAGAGGGCGCCGAGGAGGGCATCAATGATGGCATGGGTGAGGACATCCGCGTCCGAATGACCCATCAACCCGAGATCATGGGGAATCCTGATCCCCCCAATTATGAGGGGCCGTCCCTCTGTGAATCTGTGGGCGTCATAGCCGAAGCCTATGCGAAATCCATCCATTTTCCCCGACGGCTAAAAGGGGGGCCTTTCAGTGGCAGCTGCTGCAGTTTGTGCTGGAGCAGGAGCTGCAACCAGAGGGGCCAGAGGATGACGTAAAGTTTCCACTGCTCTTGGAACTACAGGCGGACATCAGACGTTCCACCCTCCTGGCATTGCACTCAGGACAGGATATTCCTTCCTCGTCACCCAGCACGAGGCATTCAAATTCATTATGACATTTCTTGCACCTGTACTCGTAAATGGGCATATTTTCTCTTACCTCCCTCGTGTTTCTTCAGAATCGAGACCTTCGATGATTGCTGCCGCAAGCAAGGGAAACATGAGCTCGTGGTGTCCGAAAAGCATAAAGCCTTCGCCTCCGCCAAGGGTAGGCCTGCTCAAGACATTGGTAAGTGGCCGATAGTGCCGATTGAAGTCCATGTTCACCGCAGTGAAGCGGTTTACTTCATGCCCCAGGTTTCTCACCAGGGTAAGGGCCTTAAGAAAGACCTCCGGCATGATGACTGCGGAGCCCAGGTTAATATAGACGCCTCCCTCAAGCCTGGAAACGAGGTCGGCAAAGATGCGGAAGTCCAGGTGGGAGGCCTTGCCGATGGAGGCACCGTCGACGGATGGATGGACGTGAATGATGTCCGTCCCCATTGCCACATGCACGGTCACCGGTATCTTCCTCGTGAAGGCTCCGGCCAGCAGACTCAGGTTGTTAAAGGGGAAGCCCTTCTCCAGGAGCATGGCCCCCACTGCGGTGCCTATTCCATGGTCCTTGCGCGCGCCCTGGATGATGGCCCTGTTGAGAAACTCGCCGGTCTCTTCGGCCATGCCGAATTTTCCGTCCTGGAGCTGTTCTTCCACGTCTTCAGAGGTATGACCCACCATGGCCAATTCCGCATCGTGGATAATGCCTGCCCCGTTCATGGCAACGGCCTTGATAATTCCCCTGTCCATCAAATCGATAATCAGGGGGTTCATTCCCACCTTTATGGGATGAGCGCCCATACCAAGGATGATCGTCCGCCCTGCGCGGGCTGCCCGGATGATCCTGTCCACGACGCTCCTGAAATCCTTCGCAGCCAGGATCTTGGGAAGGGAATCGATCCATTCTCGCAAGCTTTGTCCCGGCTTCCATGGTCTACCAATCTCATCTGCCTTGACCTTGCTCTTCCTGCCCCCCAACGGGTAGGATCTGACCTTGTCCAGCGATATGGGTTTGAATTCAGTCATCACTTCTATGCCTTCGCCCTCCTCCCTTGTTCCATCTGCCATGAAAGAGCAGGGCTTGTCGTTCCATGAAGGGCCCCGCCCACAAGACCGCATCCACAGGAGCGGCAAATCAGTCCTGGGGCACCCCCCGCTGAAACAGGATATGGTCCACCAATTCGCAGATGATGTGGCCCGCGAGGATGTGGGCCTCCTGTATCCTGGGGGTAGAGCCGCTCCTGGCTATCATGGCCACGTCCGCAAGCTCGGCGAGTTGCCCGCCATCACCACCCGTCAATGCGCCGGCATAAATGTCCAGCTTTTTTGCGGCCTTGACGGCTTCAAGGACATTGCCCGAGTTCCCACTCGTACTTATGGCAAGCAATACGTCCCCCTCAAGACCGAGGGCCTTCACCTGCTTGGCGAATGTCTCCTTGAAGGAATAGTCGTTTCCAATGCTCGTTATCACGGAACTGTCTGTCGTGAGGGCGACTGCGGGCAAGGGGGGTCTCTCGAGAATGAAACGGTTTACGAACTCGGCAGCGATATGTTGGGCGTCGGCTGCGCTGCCTCCGTTCCCACAGAGCATCAACTTCCGGTCGTTGGTAAAGGCAGAGGCCACCCTTTCCGCAAACAGGATCAGTTTGGGGGCGTTTTCCTTGATAAATGCCTCTTTGGCCTCCTGGCTTTCCCTAAGGGCCTCTTTGATGATCTTCTCCAACTGAAATCCCCGCTCCACAGTATTCCTGCAAGCGCTCGGCTCACCGAGCAAAAGGCTCGCTCGCGTCAGGGCCATCTCAGGTCGTTTCTGACTTAAACACGCATTGAAGGAGCGAGCCGGGCCATATCCGTACAATATTAAATTATTGCTTTGACAGCAACTTGTCAACACAAAGACCAAAACTCAAAGGGCTGCGTGCCCTGGCCCAGATCACTTTACGGCGTGAAGTTTTCCTATGGCCCCGGCCACAACCTTGAGCTCATTGTCCTGGATGGTCCTGACATCAAGGAGGACGGTATCCCTTTCCACCCGCACGATAACGGGAGGATCATGGGACCTCAGCCTTTCTTCCATGTCACGGGCGGACATCTCTTTGGGGGAAAGGTTTAGCACGCATGTGGGAAGTTCTTGTGAGGGCAGGGCACCGCCACCGATCCTGGAGAAGCCTTGGGACAGGTGCATGGAGAGATTCCGTGACTCCTCCGTGCCTATCATCCGTACGAGCCGGCGCGCCTTTTTCCTCAGTTCCCGGTAACCCTGGGATATCATCCTCAAGGTGGGAATCTCTCGGAGGGCCTCCCTCTCGTCCCTGTATATTCTCAGGGTCTCTTCAAGGGCCAGGAGAGTGAGTTTGTCGATCCTCAAGGCCCTGCTGAGCTGATTCTTCCTGATTTCTTCTACAAGGTGTTTGCTCCCCAGAATGATGCCCGCCTGGGGGCCGCCGAGGAGCTTGTCACCACTGAAGGTTACAATATCAATGCCTTGCATTAGCGCTTCCCGGGCGGTGGGCTCTTTGGGAATTCCGTATTGTGAGAGGTCCACCAGGCATCCGCTCCCCAGATCCTCCATGACCGGTATCCCGTGCCTCCTGCCAAGGGAAACGAGGTCAGGGATCTCCACCTCTTCTGTAAATCCAACGATCTCAAAATTGCTCCTGTGGACCTTGAGCAAGAGGGCTGTTTCTGGTCCTACTTTTTCTTCGTAGTCATAGAGGTGGGTCTTGTTGGTCGTCCCGACCTCGACCATCCTGGCTCCGCTCTTCCGCATGACGTCGGGGATCCGAAAGGAGCCACCGATCTCGACGAGTTGGCCCCTTGACACGATTACTTCACGGCCCTTTGCCAGCGTTTCGAGGGCGACCAGCACGGCCGCGGCATTGTTGTTGACTACCATGGCCGCCTCGGCAGAAGTGAGGTCCGTGAGGAGCGCTTCAACGTGGACATAACGGCTCCCCCTCTTTCCCCGTCCCAGATCATATTCCAAGTTGCAATAACTGGAACTCAAAGAGGCCAGTCTTTTTGTCACCCTCTCGGCCAAAAGGGATCTCCCAAGATTTGTGTGGACAATGACGCCTGTCGCGTTGATGACCTGGCAAAGGCTCGGGCGGTCCAAGGACTTTACCTTTGCTACCACCCTCTCCGAAAGGGGATTGACATCAAGCCTTGAGGGATCAATAGGGCCCCTATCGGCCTCAATGGCTGATCTCAAGTCATCCAGGACTTGGTTTATGGCCTTGATAATGACATTACGGGGGAATTTCGATGTCAGATCTGAGACCGCGGGGTGGTTCAAGAGGCGGTCCACCGAGGGTATTTTCCTGTAATATGTTTTCTTGTCACTTTCCACGGAAGCTATCTCCCCTTGGAATGATGTGGCGGTCCTTTTCCAAGGCCCAGTGCTCGGTTGTGCCGAGGCCCTCGATAGCAGGGCGAATCCAACTCCTTTGCCCCGTCAATTCGGCAAAAATACTTATTGCAAAAAATACCTGTTGTGATAAAAAACATATTAACGGTGGGTGTAGCTCAGCCGGTAGAGCACTGGGTTGTGGCCCCAGTTGTCGTGGGTTCGAGTCCCATCACTCACCCCATAAGGTCCCAAAGGGGAGGGAGGCGTGATCTCCCTCCTTTTCACAGGCCAACCCCGCCATACCTGTACAGATATCCGCCCCAGATCCAAAGCACACAAAGTTAATGTTTAGCACAAACCGCTGTGTTGTTAAAGGACAAAAAGGTCATTGATAGGAAATCGCTCTTGTAGGCGAGGTTGAGGATCAGCTCTAGGGCCGGTTTTCCAGCCGGGAAGGTTTCCATACCCCCAATATGGAGGAACTCCCCGGGAGGAGCATGGAGAACGGGGCGGAGCCTTAAGGTCCCGGCAGGGGAGATTATTTGGCCAATGACCGGGCAAGAACCATCTATATAATATGAATAAATATTATAAGCTAAACATAAACCCTTGACAAAGAAACAGTTTTTTACTATTCTTACATCATTAAGATAAATTATTTCATTTTTTGTATAACATGCCCTTGTGCAGGAGATGGCCTGTGTCTGGTAAAGCTGAGAGGAGAGAACACCCAAGGAAAGCGCTTAAATGGCCCATCAATATCCTTGCCGATTATGGGACAATAGAGGGAGTAACAGAGAACATCTCCCAAGAGGGCTTATTCATTCGTTGCGAGGAGCCGGTCCTGCTTAATGAGACATACCGCATTTCAATCATGCCACCGGGCAAGGAGGCCATAGGGGTCATAGGCAAAGTGGTCTGGTCGGAGTTCTACGGAATGGGAGAAGACGATTCGACCTTTGGGATAGGTGTGTGCCTCATAGAGATAACCGATGAATACCGTAACCTGATACAGGGTCTGATTTCCGATCTTCAAGAAAGCGGATCCTCCTAAATGCGACATCCACTGCCGCTTCCCCCCTCAGGAAGGACGTGGCCTTAAAGGCCATCTGCCGCAGCAAGGTTCCGCGCTCTTTAATCAAGGAAGGAATCGAGAGATCTCCGGGCCTGGTCCCGGGTGACGGAGATTTGGTGTGGATAGGACCACATTGGTGAATGCTCTACCGGCCGCTGGAAAGTAACAGGGAAGAAGCGAAAGGGAATGACATTCTGGGCGAAATCCATACTGTCCCTCCCTTGGATCGTGTCGGTCGTCTTGGCCTTGCTAACGGCCTTTGAACTGCTGGGAAGGAAGGAGAAGAGGCTCAATCCGCAGACCCTGCGCCTGGTCCATAGGGTCAACGGCTATTGCTTTCTCATACTCTTCCTCATCCTCTCCTATTACTGCCTCAAGATCATGAGGGGGGCGGGGCGCTTCCCATCCCTGTAAAGGGGGCTGGAGTCGAGGCAGTGGAAAAAGGGGCGCGGATCTTCCAGAAGGACTGCGCAGATTGCCATTACGCGGACAGGAGTGAAGCCAAGATAGGCCCGGGACTCTATGGCTTGTTCAAAAGGCAGAAATTGCCCACCACGGCTCGCCCGGTCACCGAGGAAAACGTCAGGAAACAGATAACAAACCCCGCAAATGTAATGCCTGCCTTCACGGATCTCTCAGAGGAAGAGATGAAGACATTGCTCGCCTACATCAAATCCCTGTGAACCACTCCTGCTCGACCCGCTGTTACCCAAACTCCCCTGTTTGTTCTCCCCCCGACAGGGGCTGACTCCGTTTTTGTGCTGCTTCGGGCACCAGCCAATGGACAGGATACACGGGCTTCATCTCAGCCCAGTTCTTGAAGCAGTTCCCTGGAGACTTCCTTGACTCCGGGCCTCCCATCGATCTCGACGATCCTCGGGCTGCCGTTGTTTTGTCTTGATAGGGCCTTGAAATGGTTGATGGCCGCCATGGTGCCGTTTTCGGTATCGTAGTATATGTTATGCCTCTTATCTATGGCGTCTTCGTCCTGGTCGTCGGATCTGGTCTTGAGATCCCCTCCGCAGATCCTGCACTTATCTCCATTGGGCCTAATGGCATCGATGTATACGTTGTTGGGATGATTGTTGTCATTGACACAGAGCCTTCGGCCCATGATCCGTTTTTTTGCAATCTCCCTGTCCAGGATGATTTCGATGACGATATCCAGGTCAATGCCTTCTGCTTTCAGGGCATTGTCCAATTCCCGGGCCTGAGTCAAATTCCTGGGGAATCCATCCAGGAGCCAGCCATTCCGGCAGTCATCTCCCTTGAGTCGCTCAAGAATCATGGGGATGGTGATGGTGTCGGGAACCAGCTCCCCCCGATCTATGTACTCCTTGGCCTTTTTCCCCAAATCCGTGCCCTTGGAGATATTGTCCCTGAAAATGACACCCGTCTCAATATGGGGGATCTGGTATTTTTCCTTTACAATGGCCCCCTGGGTTCCCTTGCCGCTTCCGTTAGGTCCAAAAAGCAGAATGTTCATGTTCTTTTGCTCCTTTAAGCTAGATTATGAATCAGCAGAGCGCGCCGCTTTAGTGCACTCAGGTTCCCACCCTCCAGGCATAAATCGATCAACAGGATTATTGGTTCCGGTCTTCCAACAGGAAAGACTCCAAGAGGTCATGCCCATCCTCGTGGAAGAGTCCGCTCTTCCTGGCGTCTTCCTCGGAGAAGAAAGCGGGCCTGACATTTCCCTCAATCTCCCCCTTCCCGGCCCAGGCAAAGGGGGCAGGCTCCGGGGAATGGGTTCTCTTTATCAATGGGGTCAGGTGATCGCTGGTGACCATGACCCGGTAGTCATCAAAGCGTCTTAGCCCTTCAAGCAGAGGCCCGAGGACCTTGCGGTCGATATCCTCAATTGCCTGGATCTTGTCCTTCAAGCTTCCGTTGTGACTTGCCTCGTCCGGCGCTTCTACGTGAAGAAAGATGAAATCCAGTCTTTCAAGGGCCTTCAGGGCCTCCAGGGCCTTACCTCCATAGTTTGTATCGAGGTACCCTGTGGCGCCTTCCACGGGAACAGGCTCGAAGCCGGCATAGACTCCAATCCCGTGCAATAGGTCAACAGCCGATATAACGCCCCCTTTTAGGCCGTAATTCTTCTCGAAAAGAGGTAGATGAGGAGGCCTTCCCTGTCCCCAGGGCCACAGGGAATTGGCCGCCAGGTTTCCTTCCTGCCTCCTTTTGACATTTACTGGATGGTCCTTGAGCAGGGGCCAGGATTTTCTTATGAATCCGGTTATGGGGTTCCCATCTTCGGAGTTAAGATAGGAAGCCACGTTTTGGCCCAAATAGTCGTGGGGAGGTAATGTTAGGGCGGCTTCCGGACCGTCTTCCCAAACAAGAAGATGCCGGAAGGAGATTCCCGGGTAAATGGTTATGCAGGGATCTTCGATCTCTCCCTTAAGGGTCTCGATGATTCTGGAACCCTCGGGAGTAGGGAGATTCCCGGAATTGTGACTCACCATGATGATTTCTGCGGGTGAGGCCCATTCCAGGGTGACGAGATTCATCCTAAAGGCCACCTCCCCAGGTCCGAGCCTTAAACCCATGGCGGCGGCCTCAAGGGGGCCCCTTCCCGTGTGGTATTTTAGTGGATCATACCCGAGCAGGGAGAGATTTGCTATGTCGCTTCCGGGTTCCATTCCAGAAGGGATCGTTCTTACAAGGCCGATTCGGCCGGAGGCTATGAGATCCATGTTGGGGGTGTTGGCCACCTCGAGGGGGGTCTTTCCGTTCAGTTCCTCAAGGGGATAATCGGCCATGCCGTCTCCGACCAGGAGGACGAATTTTCTTCTATTGTTCCTCGTCTTCATTAGAATGTCCTTTTCCTTCTCCGACTCTTATCATCATGGTCTTGTCCGTGAGCACGTCCAGGCCGTCAATGAGGGAAAGGGCCTTGAGAACATTGCTCTCGCGGGCCTCATGGGTCAGCATGACAACAGGGACAGACCCTCTGACCTGTCTCCCCTTTTGGATTACCGATGAGATGCTTATTTGATGAGCTCCCAGAATCCCTGCTATCTTGGACAAGACACCGGGCCTATCCAGGGCCGAGAACCTGAAGTAATAGGCTGATTCCAATTCATCAATGGGCTGTATCTGGATCTCCTCCCTTTTAGTGTTCGCTGGAGCAAAAGGGAGGAGAGGGGCGTGATCCCCTTCGATCAACTTTCTGCTGAGGTCAATAATATCGGAGACAACGGCGCTGCCTGTGGGTCTTCTCCCTGCCCCCAAGCCGTAGTAGAGGTTTGGGCCTACGAAGTCGCCCTCCAGATATACGGCGTTATACGCGCCTTTCACATTTGCCATGATATGGTTCAAGGAGACCATCGTGGGATGGACCCTGGCTTCGATCCTTTCACCAAGATTCCTGGTAATGGCAAGCAGCTTGATGCAGTAGCCGAACTCCCGAGCAAAACGTACGTCTTCCGGCTTGAGTTCTGATACGCCTTGTCTGTATATTTTGGCAAAATTCACCGGGGCGCCGTAGGCGATGGATACGAGGATAGCCAGCTTGTGGGCCGCGTCGGTTCCGTCAACGTCGAGGGTGGGAGGATCTTCCGCATAGCCAAGTCGGATGGCCTCCCTGACAGCGTCCTCATAGGAGAGGTCTTTCTCTGTCATGCCGGACAGGATGTAGTTGGATGTCCCGTTCAATATGCCCATAATGCTGAGGACGTTGTTTGCAGAGAGCCCTTCCCTCAGGGCTCGAATGACCGGGATCCCTCCTCCGACGCTGGCCTCAAAGGCCAAGTTGACCCTGTACTTGTCTGCAGCCTTGTGCAATTCCTCTCCACACTCGGCCAGGAGTGCCTTGTTGGCCGTGACCACGTGTTTGCCCTTTTCCATGGCCTTTAAGATATAGTCCTTCGCTGCCCCAAGGCCCCCGATAAGTTCGACTATGATGTGAACGTCCGGATCATTGATGACGTCCATGGCCTCGGTAGTAAGGATTTCCCTGTCCACCGGGATTCCCCTGTCGGATTCAAGGTCGAGGTCTGCGATCCTCTTGATCTTGACGTTTCCGCCTGCCCTCTTTCCGATGATTTCTTTGTTCTGGAGGAGGACTTCTACGGTACCGGCGCCTACGGTCCCGAAACCAATGATCCCAACGTTAATCTCGGCCATATATCACCTCTCAACCGGCTGTTGCCCAAATTCCTTTATGTGCTCTATCCCCGAAGAGGGATTATCAAAAGGCACTGAGGTGCGCCTTGGGGAGGTCTTTTCAAAAGGCTCAATATTCGTCCAGATCCTTTATGCGCCCCCATGATCCTTATAGTCGTCTCCTAACAGGCACAAAAGAGCGAGACTCCGGTGGAGATGATCTCTTGGGGCTATTGAGGCCTTCTATTAAATGTTTGGTGCCGTTCCCAACGCCTGGGAGGAATTTGATTGAGCCTTTTGAAAAGACCTCCCAAGGGGCGAACCTCCAGCACTGTTGTACTTTGGGCAACAGGCCCTCATTACCAGACCCCTCAAACACGCAGAGGAAGGAATCATATATCAAGAAACGGATGAAATTCAATCAATAAATATGTTATGTGTCTTGGGAGAGGCCTCCGGAAGCGAAAGGGAAGAAAGGGGTTGAACAAGGACAGGACGAATTGATTGGGGTGAATGGATGAGCAGGCCCGATGGCCATTCAGGGGGTGCTCGAGATGATTGTTCCTTTGGGGGAAGGCAAGGAAGGTATGGGAAAGTGTGGGCCTGTACCTACGGGTACTACGGTTTTCTACGCCATGATCGGGACTCCCGTGACACAGGTGAAATCGCCTCAATACTTCAACAGGTACTTCGCAAGACACCGTATAGAAGCAGTGATGGTTGCCATGGATGTCCCTCGCGGAGAGGTTGGATCTTACTTCGATTTGATGAGGGAGATTGGGAATTTTGGCGGCTGCATTGTGACCATCCCACATAAGAGAGAAGTCGTGAGGCACGTGGACGAGTTGTCAAGACGGGCCAGACAACTATCGGCAGTCAACGTGGTTCGAGCCGAGAAGGGGCGGTTCGTCGGGGATATGGTAGACGGCCTCGGATTTCTGGTGGCACTGAAATTCCACGGGATTTCAATGAAGGGCAAGCGAGCTGCTATAATTGGAGGGGGTGGGGCCGGGGCTGCGATCGCCCAGGCAATCGCGGAGGCAGGAGCATCTGAAATTGTCATAAGTGAGATAGACAGGGGTCGCCACAACTACTTGAAGCGCATGCTAAGGGAGGCGTGCCCTCAGATTCGTGTCTCCTTTGATCTCAAGACCTTGGAGGGTTTCCATATCGCAGTGAATGCAACTCCAATAGGGATGGACAGTGACACGCGCCTGCCTTTCCCCTGTGAGACACTTTCCCCTCCCACCCTTGTGGCAGAGGTGGTGACGAAACCGAGAGTGACCCCGTGGCTCCAGGAGGCCCTGAAAAGGGGCTGCCCGGTCCAATTTGGAGAAGAGATGGCCTACGGACAGTTCGGCCTCCTGGGACGGCATCTTGGATTTGATATCCCCGATCCGGAAGAAATGATTTGCGACTGAGTCCTTCGGTTCCCAAATACGCTAGAGTATTTGCTCCGGACTTAGTGCTGAGTGAGCATTAATAAGGATTCTCATCCGAAAAATACGTCGCTGTAATTGGGAATCGAAGCCCTGGGGAAGGGCCTTGGCAGTCAGGCGGGCACCGGGCCTAAGGATCCAAACACGGGTATCTTAATGTTGTTTCGAGTGCAATCTTCCCTGTCCTTAAACGTGACCGATTCCCAGTAATTCCTGCTCTCCATGAGTCTTCTCAGCATGTGTTGATTCAACAGGTGGCCCGATTTTTCGACCTGGAAATGCCCTATGATTGGAGCCCCGAGGATTGCCAGGTCTCCTATGAAATCGAGTATCTTATGTCTTACGAATTCGTCTTTGTAGCGAAGGCCATCCTCATTGATGATTCTAAACTCATCAATGACAATGGCATTATCCAGGGAACCGCCCCTTGCAAGCCCGTTTTCCCACAGTATCTCAATATCCTTCAAGAATCCGAAGGTCCTTGCGCGACTTATCTCGTTGACGAATTCCTTTCCCGAAAAACACATGGCGTATCTCTGGTTTTTCAAGAGGGGGTGTTGGAAATCTATGGTGTAACATATCTTGAGTTCATTGGAGGGACGAACAGACACGTACTTGTTGCCCTCGGAGACCTTGAAGGGCTTCTTGATGAGGACAAAGCGCTTGGGGGTCTTTTGTTGTCTTATCCCGGCATCTTTCAAGAGGAAGATGAAAGGTGCGGCACTTCCGTCCATTATTGGGACTTCCGGCCCGTCCAGTTCAACCCGTGCATTGTCGATGCCCAGGCCGAAGAACGCGGCCATGAGGTGTTCCACGGTCGACACCCTGCAGCCGTTTCTCCCAATAGAAGTGCACAGATTCGTGTCCACCACGTTCTTGGATTTGGCATGGATAAAGGGATGACCGGGCAAATCATTTCGAACAAAAGTAATGCCATGATCATCAGGGGCTGGTTTAATGGTCAGGTTAACCTTTTCTCCCGAGTGGAGACCGATGCCAGTACAGCTAACTTCATTGATGAGGGTTCTTTGTCGAAGATCCAATTTAGTTATTCTCCTTTGTCCTCTTGCTTGTAATTAGGCTGATGGGTTTTCATAGGACTAATCAAGCTTGTTTATTTTAGATTAAGTAATACTCACAAGAACTCAGTCTCTTGTGACAGGATTTTCTCTATCAGTCCGTATTTATACGCAAGTATTATGCCAACTGTAGCGAAATGACCAAAATATCATAAACGATTGACATTAAAAGCATTTTTGCGAATGCCTCGCAGAGGGGCAAAGGAATTCGGGCCCGCCACCCCTATGACTGTGGCGAAATCACCACAGTCACTATATAAAAAAAGTCACAGATTCATCAAGCTCCACTAATCTAATGGATAAACAGCACTTGTTTATCGCAAAAAGACAATATAGAATAAAAGTGCTTTATCATCATAGATGTGGTATTATATAAGAAAGTTGTCAAAAAGTTAACATCTTTTTGCTAGAGCCGTTTTCGTTTAACATAATATGTGCAGGTTCCGAGTAAAGTCTTTCCCCATACTGGCCGCCATTCTCCTCCTTGCAGGTTGTTACCCCGCCCTTCAGAGAGAGGCTCGACATCCTGCCGAGGCCCTCGTCGCGGTGAGGTTCCTCTATCCAAGCTTTCGCGACGATATGGATTTCAGTCACATAGCCCTGGCCGTTGAAAGAAATATCCAATACCTGGACAGACTCGCCCCTGACTATAAGTTCCGGTACGGCCCCCATGAATACAGTGCGAGGCATGTGCGGGAAACGCAATTGGCCCTCTTGGACATAATCAAGGAAACAAGAGACCCGCTCAAGATCGCCGGGAGAATAAGAAGGGACTTTGCCCTTTACAAAGCCGCAGGAGGGAGAGGGAGAAGGCACGTTCTTTTTACCGGCTACTTTGAGCCGACCTATGAGGCCAGCCTTGTTCCCTATGGGGCCTATAAATATCCTATCTACAGGCAACCAGACGACCTGGTCAAGATAGACCTTGCTCTTTTCAGGCCGGAGTTCATGGGCAAGAGCATCGTGGGCAAGATCGAGGGAAACCAGGTCCTACCCTACCACTCCAGGAGGGATATCGAGGAAGAGGGTGTACTGGAGGGCAAGGGACTCGAAATAGCATGGTTAAAGGACCCTCTTGACGTTGCTTTTTTGCATATTCAGGGCTCGGGGCGCCTCCTCCTGCCGGACGGGGAGGAGTTGTTCGTCGGATACGAGTCGTCCAACGGACGCAGCTACCAAAGCATTGGCCGATATTTGATCGAAAGGGGCCTTATGGACAGGGAGGAAATGTCTATGCAGGGCATCCGCAGTTTCCTCAAAGGCCACCCCCAACTCATGGGCGAAGTCCTGAACTACAACCCGTCCTACATCTTCTTCAGGATAATGAAAGACGGACCCTATGGTAACATCAATGTTATTCTTACGCCCGGACGATCCGTAGCCCTTGACTCTCGCCTCTTTCCCAAGGGAGCCCTGTGTTTTATCTCTACCAGGAAACCCGTGATCAATGGGTCAGGAGAGATAATTCGCTGGGAAAGATTCTCGAGATTCGTCCTGAACCAGGACACAGGGGGAGCCATCAGGGGTGCTGGGAGGGCGGACTTGTTCTGGGGAAGCGATGAGTATGCTCAAATCGCTGCCGGACACATGAAAGAGGAAGGGGATCTCTACGTCCTCATTAAGAAACCGGGGAGGTAATATCCCAATTGAGCAAAAAAAGCTCATTTGGGCGTTACTTGTCAGCCGTTATTCGACCCTTCAGATGGAGAACTTTGAGAAGTCTGCCAAAGTCAGGAAGAAGCGGGACAGTTCCTGCAAGAGGGCCACCCTGTTCTCTCTCAGGGATCTGTCCTCGGTCAAGATTTCCACGGAGTCGAAGAGTTCGTCCACAGGCTGCCTCAGGTCTGCCACGAGATTGAGGGCCTCGAAATATTTCCTCTCGTCTACATAATCTTGAACCCGGACCTTGAGGCCGGAGTAAGTCTCCCAAAGACCTCTCTCGCATTTTTCCTTGAAGAGGTCGGGATCTACCAGGTACTGAGATGGCTGATTCTTGAGGATATTGGTTATCCTTTTGAACGTCAGGACGAGTGCCTCAAACTCCTTTGATTCCGTCATAAACTTCTCCAGGTCCCCTATCTTGGGACGGAGGTGGACAACAGAGTCAAATGAAGCGGAGAGGGCAGCCTCGACAAGATCTGATTTGTAGCCTTCCCCAAGCATCATATTTTTGTATCTTTCCTTGAAAAAGGCCATGATCTTGACAAGCAGGGCGCCTTCCTCAAGGTCAACGGTATCTTTCAGGATTTCCAGGGCCTTGGACAGGACGTCCGCGAGGGAGATATCCCAGCCCATCGATTCTATGATCCTTAAGATAGCAAGGGCGTGCCGCCGAAGGGCAAATGGATCGGCAGTTCCGGTGGGTTCCTGCCCCACTGCAAAACATCCCGAAATGGTATCAATCCGATCTGCAATACCAACGATGGCCCCCGCAGGCGAAGAGGGGAGAACGCCCCCTGCATGGGTGGGAAGATAATGTTCATATATCGCGACGCAGATCTCCTCAGGATGTCCGTCCAACCTCGCATACTCTCTACCCATAACCCCTTGGAGGGAAGGGAATTCCATGACCATTTCAGTGACGAGATCACACTTGCAAAGTTGTGCCGCCTTTCTGATGGCCTCCACCCTGTCGGGTGCCACCTGCTCCCCTATATATTCTGCTACCCTCGTGAAGCGTTCTACCTTGGAATAGGAGGTCCCGAGCTCGGCCTGATAGATGACATCCTTGAGGTCTTCAAGTCTGCTCATAAGGGACCTCTTCCTGTCTTCCCTGAAGAAGAAGTCGGCGTCAGCCAACCTGGCCCGGAGGACCCTCTCGTGGCCCTTTCGAACGACAGCGGCATCCTTGGTGATCGTATTGTTAACGGCCACGAAATGGGGGACGAGTTTCCCTTTCCTGTCGTAGAGGGAAAAGTATCTTTGGTGTTCCTTCATGGCGGTCGTCAGCACGGGTTCAGGTATCCTGAGAAATGACTCATCGAAGCTACCACAAACTGCCGTGGGGAATTCAATCAGGTTGGCCACGGTTGCCACCAGGTCAGGATCCTTCGAAGGCTCGGCTGAGACCAGGCGCGCTGCCTCCGTGACAGCCTTTACCACCGCGTCCTGCCTCTCCTTGGGATCTATCATGACACGGCTTTCTCTCATTTTTCCCAGGTAATCAGATATGCCTGCCACTTCAATCTCACGGGGCGCCATAAATCTGTGCCCTCTCGTCCTGTTCCCGCTTGGAATTCCTGCTATTTCAAAGGGTATGACCTCGCCGTTGAAGAGGGCAAGGAGCCAGTGAATTGGCCGAACAAAGGAGAGGCTGTGGCTTCCCCAGCGCATGGACTTCGGCCAGGGGAGATCAGCTACAAGTTTGGGCAGTATTTCAGCGAGGACCTCTGTCGTGGGTCTTCCGGGTATGTTCTTCTTGATATGAAGGTACTCTCCCTTTGCGGTTTCCACGATATGGAGATCATCAACAGAAACCCCGTGCTTCTTGGCAAATCCCATGGCGGCCTTGGTGGGGCGCCCGTCCTTATCAAAGGCAGCGCTCTTCGGAGGGCCTGTCACCTCTTGGATCATATCGGCCTGCCTGGCAGAGATTTCCTTCCCCGCCAAGACCAGCCGCCTGGGAGTCCCCAGGGTAAGCAAGCCATGACCCATTTCGATTCGCTCTTCCCGGAGGTAGCCTTCTGCAAGCCGTCTCAAATGCTCAAGCCCTTCCTCCAGGTAACCGGATGGGATTTCTTCCGTGCCTATTTCAAACAATAGTTCTCCAAACATTCCTACTCTTTCTCTTATAAAGAAACGGACAATTCAAATAGCAGTAACATTTTAGCCGTTTGAAAAGCGATTCAGAGAACTCGGTGATGGACGAACGGGGGTGATGATGCCTTTTCTTGCGTTCCGAGCCTCCCGGGCTGGTCTTTTCTGCGAC
>JAFDHO010000016.1:0-21053 GCA_019308745.1 Deltaproteobacteria bacterium | reverse complement strand
CCCCCACTGACAAGTCGCGAAAAGACGGCGCCCTCCCGCCAGTCACTCCAGAAAAGGCATCATCACCCGTTCTCCCTATCTGAGGAGGCATTTCAAAAGGCTAAAGTGTTACAAATAGCATAACTACTTAAATAGCCTTGATAGCTTTCGCTCTCCCTCTGGTTTTTTCAAAAGGGGAAAGCCCATTTCTTCACGCTGGCCGAGGTAGTTCTTGGATACGAGCCTGGCAAGATTCCTTATGCGATCGATATATTTCGTCCTTTCAGTGACGCTAATAGCCCCACGAGCCTCGAGGATATTGAAGATGTGGGAGCATTTCAGGCAATAATCATAAGCTGGCAGGACTATCCCCCTTTCGCTTATACGAAGGGATTCCTTTTCACACATCTCAAACATCCCGAGAAGCATGTCAATATCGGCGAGTTCGAAGCAATAGACGGAATTCTCCCATTCGCCCTTCTTGTGGACGTCCCCGTAGGTGATGCTGTCGTTCCACATGAGGTCATAAACATTTTCCCTCTCCTGCAAGTACATGGCAATCCTCTCAAGGCCGTAAGTGATTTCCACGGAGACGGGATCCAGCCTCATGCTGCCTGCCAACTGGAAATAGGTAAACTGGGTGATTTCCATGCCGTCCAGCCATACCTCCCAGCCAAGTCCGGAGGCCCCCAGGGTGGGTGATTCCCAGTCGTCTTCCACAAAACGAATATCATGGTCCAGGGGATCGATACCCAGGGACTTGAGGCTGTCCAGGTAGATCTCCTGGATCTCCAAAGGGGATGGCTTGATGACCACCTGGTATTGGTAGTAATGGCCCAGTCGGTTGGGGTTGTCACCGTATCTCCCGTCGGTCGGACGCCTGGAGGGTTCCACATATGCCACGGCCCAGGGTTCAGGCCCCAAAGCCCTCAACAGGGTAGCGGGGTTGAAGGTCCCAGCCCCCACCTCCAGATCATAGGGTTGCTGGATCAGGCACCCCCTGTCTGCCCAGAACTTTTCGAGGGACATGATGAGTTCCTGGAAGGTCATGGGAATATCTCCACTATGGGATTTTGTTTGATCTGGTTTGATCAGCTCAAGGGCACCCAGTCATAGGCACGGAATTTCCAACTGCCGAGGCTCTATTAGCAAGGGTCCTTTGCTTTAAGGGGTGGAAAGTTATCACCCGGGGGAGCGAAAGTCAAGCAGCATAAAAACTTGGGAGAATCGGCAACAGGCTTTTGGATATAAACGCCATTTCTGGTAATATTAAAAAACATGTGGGTCCAATTTCTGTCTTTGGATCCGGAGGCAGAGAAGAAATGGGGACTATCGAAGTGGACATGTTTCGGGAGGAAGTGGACAGCACCGATCATCCAGAGGCCATAAGGTTCAAAGGACTCCTGGAGGACGTGGCAGAAGAATATGGTTGCGAGCTTATATCTTTCAGTGTGAAAAAGGGGACCGTTTCCTTCTCCTTTGACAATGATGAATTGATGGCAGACATCATCAAGATACTACAGCGGGGCTAACATTATGGGCTGCGATCGTTGCCCTTACCAAGCCTTGCCATCTGCGTAGAAATCACAAATTCCAAGAAAATCATAGTTTCCAAATCCCAAATCACAACAGTAATGTCCGGTTGAGATTTTGCAAACACAGGCCATCGCGAAAGGCTTGATCAACACCATGAGGCCACAACCAACGGCCCTGGCCACTATTCGGCTTTGCAAAACACTAACCGGACGTCAGTGAAATCACAAGTAAATTCCAATAGGGTCCAAATGAATCCGTAAGGGATCAGTTTTTTGTTCGGGTTATTTGATTTGCCCTTTGACAGGCTCAGGGTGGTGAGCTAGTCGAACTATTTGGATTTTGGTACTTGTGATTTGCCTGTTATTTGGTGCTTGAGGTTTGGAATTTCAAGTCTGGCTGGGTCAATCCACATGTTTCGCGGTCTTCAAGGGCCTCTCGATCCTGTAATCCCGGTGGAGTCGTAACACCGGTCTGATCTCGCTGAGGACGCCTTTGCTGGGCCCCAGATCCTCCCCAAGTTCATGGGAGACTGATTGGAGGGAATCGAGGACCTTCAAAGCTTCCGGGCTCAAAGAAGGCATGTCAACGGAGGGTCTGCGGCATCTCATGCAGGCAATGCCCCCCCTTTCCCTCACAAAGACGGCAGTCCCTTGGCCCATGTACCTCCTCCCACACAGGCAGCATCTCTCCAGGTTGATCCGGTATCCCCCCAAGGCAAGGGCCCCGGCCTCAAATGGGACGATGATTTCCTGTTCCCCATGCCCCCTGTCAAGGGCATATAGGGAGTTCTTCAAGAGATCAAAGGCCCTTTTGTCGGCAACACCCAGGGGGAAAAGGGCCTCTGTAAGCTCGACCATGTAGCTTGCCAGGGAGAGGCGCGTGTAGTCGGATCGAATCCCGGGGAAGGCATGGACCAATTTTCCGGACTGAAGTAGAGGGAGGGTCCCTTCTTTCCTCGATTCGTATTCGAGAACCACCAGCGAGAAGACATCCAGACTATTTGCGAACCTCTTCCTGCTCTTTCGGCCCCCCTTTGCAACGGCCTTTAGCTGCCCCTGCTCCGGCGTGAAGAATGTGACCAGGAGGTCCGTTTCTCCGAACTCCTTTGTACGCATAATAATTGCGTCTGAGATGGATGCCTTCATGGTAATGGAATAGGAAGGCCCTACTCCTCTTCCCCAGTAGGGCCTCTTTCTAACTCCCTGCCTATATCAGGGCTGAGATGAGTGCTTTAGTCAAGACGCTTTCTCAACTCACTCATTTCCGCTCAGGATCTTGCGAAATTGAGATTCTCGGATAACTCATATAATGGGCTATTGCCAAAAGCTTGATCAGCAACGAGGGCCACAGACAACCGCTCCAGATGCTGCTTGCAAGATCCTAACCCGATGTTAGTTTCCTGTGCTGCTCTTTCCTCCATAGAGCTCCTTCACTTTGTTCCGGTCAGGAGAGCCGTCCTCCAGGAGTGGCAGATCAGTTACAAATTCGACATACTGTGGTTTCTTGTACCGGGCGATTCGGACACCGACAAAGTCAATCAGTTCCTGGGGTTCGAGCCGTTGCCCCTGTCTGAGCTGACAAACGGCCTTGATACCTTCTTTCCACCTGGGGTCGGGTACGCCGAACACGACGGTCTTCTCCACGGCCGGATGCTGGAGAATGGCCTTTTCGACTTCCGCGGGATAGACGTTTTCTCCGCCGGGTTTGATAAGTTCTTTCTCAGGTTTTCGGCCTTCGTAAAAGAGGAAGCCGTCTTCGTCGAAACGACCCAAATCACCCGTGTGGTGCCAACCCTCCCTGAAGGTGTAAGCAGTATCTTCGGGCAGATTCCAGTATCCCTTGAAGACCATGGGGCCCTTTACCGTAATCTCGCCCACCTGGCCCACGGGGACGGGGCGATCATACTCATCCACGAGTCTCACTTCGGCAAAGGGTATCATCTTTCCAGCGGAACCGGGGCGGTCGTTGTAAGGCCCATAGGTTGCGACACAGGACACCTCGGTCTGGCCATACATGGACCAGAAGGTGCCGCCCGTGATCTCCTGATATCGCTCGATGTTCTCCGGGGTTTCTATGCCGTTGACAGACCTGAGAGAACTGATGTCTCTGCCTGATTTCCGGTGCTCCTCAAGGATGGAGGAGAGCATGGGAGTGAAGACCATCATGAGGGACACCTTCTTTTCTTCAATAAGTTCTACGGCCTGGGTGGGGTCAAACCTGCTCATGTTCACGTTGAGTGCCCCTGCATGGAAGCTGGTGGCAGCCATGAACAGGCCGCCCACATGGAAGAGGGGGATACAGTTCAGGTAGACATCGCCAGGGGTCAGCTGGAGATAGTAGTCAAAGTTCAGGTTCGCAAGCAGGAGGTTGCTATGGCTGAGGAGTGCTCCCCTGGGTCTGCCTGCTACCGCGGCGGTGTGGATGATGACGAAACCGTCATCGCTGGATACTTCCTCGGCCTTGAAGTCCTCGCCGTTTTGAGTCAGAGTATCCATTCCTGGGAAGGTGTCTCCGTCAAGGGCAAGGTCGTAGTACCCTTGGACTGATGGGAGGTTCTCCTTGATATTGGCGAGTGTCCCATGGAACTGCTTGTCTGAGAACAACACCTTCGGACCGCAGTCGTTCAGGTTATAGGCGACCTCATCTTCTGAGAGCCTCCAATTGATGGGAAGAACGATGGCACCAAGGGCAGCAGCGGCACCGAATATGAGGAAGTATTCAAGGCTGTTCTTGCCGAGGATTGCTATACGATCTCCCTTTCCTATACCCGTCCTTTGGAGTCCGCAGGCCAGACGATCGACCATATGCTTGACATCGGCAAAGGTGAGGCTGCGGCCATCATCTACCTCGTACCATGCCTGAGCAGCTCTGAAACAGAAGGCATTCCGATTGATGAGATCATAGAAAGTGAAATCGTAAACTCCCATAATTCTCCTTCGACGGCAAGAAATTGAAATATCCCTTTTCGGAGGGGATCTCTCACAGAAACAGATGGTCAGCCCCTATGGGGGCTGACCAAAATTTAGGTCTTCTAGGGATATGTCGCTTCTACATCGGCCACCTTTACCAGCCCATCTGCCATAAAAACAAAAGATCCCTCTTTGACGTGAATAGGGAAAGCCATATCCGGCAAGCCCGTCCACCATTTCTGGATGAGTTCCCAGGGCTTGTCCCCTCTTTCCTTGGCCTTTATGGCGTGAGTCAGAATAAATTTTCCGAAAGTCGAAGTAGGTGTCACAGTCACGGTAAGCACCTTCGTGTTGGTTTTTCCAGCAGGTATCCATTGAGGATTGTTATCATTAACCACCCGCAGCTCATAATCTTCAAAGTACAAGAAGAATTTGGAAGAGTCCAGCATCACCGGGTAGGAGTTGGGATTCGTGATCTCAAATACAAAACTAAGTGTTATCGGGGAAGAGCCTCCACCTTTTGGAGCTTTGCCCATTGCAACCTTGGCCTTGCCATAGGTCCAAAAACCTTCGAAATAATCTATCTGGACCGAGTCCAGCTTCACTTCGGGAAGCTTGAAATTTGATTCTGATGGCGTCTGTACTATGGCACAGGAGGCAAAGACCATTGCCAGTCCAAAAAGAAACAACATCATCAATGCCAGTCGTTTGTTCATCATGAAACCTCCCTTTCATGGATGTGAATAATATTAATAAAGCACTGAGATCAATCTTCTAGGTTAGCCATCTCTTACGGCGTTTGTAATGCTTGACATCCCTGAAACTCTTCCTTCCGCCCTTGTCCGTGAGGCCCAGGTAGAAATCCTTGATATCCTCATTCTGGCTCAGTTTGTCCGAGGTATCGTCCATGACGATCCTGCCTGTTTCCATAACATATGCATAGGGCGCGACATTCAATGCGAGCTTGACGTTCTGCTCCACGAGCAGGATTGAGATACCCTGCTCCTTGTTGAGCTGCATGATGATATTAAAGATCTCGTGGATCAGTCTGGGTGCCAGCCCCATGGAGGGTTCGTCCAGTAAGACCAGTTTTGGCTCGGTCATAAGGGCCCGGCCGACGACGGTCATCTGCTGTTCCCCACCGCTCACAAAGCCGGCAATCTCGTTCCTCTTTTCCCTGAGTCTGGGAAAATAATGATAGACGAGTTCGAGTCCTTCCCTGACAGATCCCGTCTTCCTCATGTGGGCTCCGACCTTCAGGTTCTCCTCTACGGTGAGGTGTTCGAAGACCCTGCGTCCCTCTATGACCTGAACAATCCCCATCTTGGCAATGTTCGCGGCCATTTCGTGGTGGATGTGGCGGCCTTCAAACTCTATCGCGCCGTCGGTGACTTCGCCGTCTTCTGTCTTGAGGAGTCCGGACACGGCCTTGAGGGTAGTGCTTTTCCCGGCGCCATTGGCACCAAGGAGAGCGACAATCCCTCTTCGGGGAACCTCGATGGACACCCCTTTGAGCACAAGGATGACCTCGTGGTACTTGACCTCTATATTGTTTATCTTGAGAATGGCCTCAGGTTGTTCCAAGTTATTTCCTCCAAGGGCGATGTCATGGAAGCGTGGGTTATGCCGTGCTTGTTCGCCGTTTAGTAACCGAAAAAGCCCCCTTCCTCCTTGCTCTTGTTCCATTTATCGGCAAAGCGTGGGTCTTTCAGGAAGTCAACCCGTTTCACCTCCTGGAACTTCCCGTTCCTCCACTCTTGCACCAGGCAACCCGTGGTGGGCCTGTGATCCTTGTCGGTAAAAGTGATGGGGGAGGCTCCGAGGCCGATATCAAGGTTGCGCATGGTTTCGAAACCCTTGACCATGATACCGGGCCCGGACAGGTCGCCGGCCTTGTCTGCACGCTTCAGGGCCTCCCAGGTGATGAGGGCGTCACCCCAGGCCTGGATGGTCCTGATGAGCCTCTTTTCCTGCGGGACCCCGGGGTTGTACTTCTTGGCGGTTGCAACCACGATATCCATATTCTTATAGTTCTGCCCGTAAAAGGCACAGGGCGTGGCTCCCATAACACCCTCGGCAGCAGGGCCGGCAAGGCGCGGAAGGTTCTCGTCAAAACCCCAGTTGTTGACGATATGGTCGGCACCGAGCCCGAGGGCATAGGCATCCCTGATAGTGGCGGAAACGGACATGGTGGTATTGCCGTGCCACACTATGTCTGGCTTGAACTTTTTCAGTGCCATAATCTGGCTCTTGGTGTCAAGGGCTACAAGAGAGACATTTACGTCCGGGCCGATTTCAAAGCCCAGCAGCTTTGCGTGGTCCTTGATAGCCTCGATGGGCGCGCTGCAATAGGGGTGGGCAAAATGGTAGCTTGCGGCGAAGCGGGGCTTCCTCTTGCCGTAGTCAGGGTGCTTGGGCCACTTCACGTCAAACCAGGCAGTGAGGCAGGCCCTGGCATTGGTGGAATAATCAGATGAAAAGAAAAGATTATAACGGGTCTTCTTGGGATTGGTCAGATGGGCCGAATAGGATGCCGAGACGTAAGGGATCTTGTCCTTGTTGATTGTGGGAGAAAGGGCCTCCGTATCCCCGGTGCCCCATCCCATAATTACAATGGAGCCGAGTCTCTTCAATAGCTTATACTTGGTTATGGCTTCAGGGATCCGATAGCCATAGTCGAACCAAGTGTACTTGACCTTCTTTCCATTGATTCCACCCTGCTCATTGATGTATTTCCACGCCTCTTCCATGCCTATGGCATAGTCCTTGCCCACGTCCGACGTGGCGCCCGTGGTGTCCATGATGCCGCCAATCTTGATCGTCTTGGCTGCGACAGGGTGCGCCACGGTCAGAAGAAAGAGCAAGGAAAAAAACAAGACCAAATACTTGAAACAAATATTGTCTTTCATGAGTTCCCCCTTTTTGGTAGTAAGATCCAACTATTCGTGTGACTACTAATAAAGGCCAATCAAACAGGGATTCCATCACCTCCTTTCTAATAAGAAAAGGGCCAGAGGTTAAAGTAGTTCTTGATTTGCCACCAACGATAGGCAAGGCCGTTGGGCTCATATATGAGAAAGGCGCATATGGCGAGGCCAAAGGCCATGTCCTTTATGTAAGCAAAATCAATGAGCAGTTTCGGATAATACTCAGAAAGGGGAATGACGGCCCACTGAAGTAGTTCCATGACCACAACCATGAACAGGGAACCGAAGATGGCGCCGTGGATGGACCCGACCCCTCCTATAAGGATGACACCAACCAGCCAGAGGGCCAGAAACCAGGGGAAGTGCTCGGGGCTGAGGGCAGCGGTGTTGCTCACCCAGAAGGCCCCTGCCAACCCCCCAAAAAAACCTGCCACGAAAAAGGCCAGGAGCTTATACCATACGATGTTGATCCCCAGTGTCTCGGCCGCTATGTCATTGTCCCTGATGGCCACCCAGGCACGCCCTGCCCTTGATCGAAGCAGGTTTGCAAGAACTATAACCATCAGGGTAATGAGCACGGCCATCAAGTAATAGATCTTCCTCTCAGAGTCGATAACCCAGGGGCCTATCTTTATGGTCCCGGGTGGCAGGCTGAAGGCCTGTCCCCTACCACCTATCTTGCTGACATACTGGGTGATGACAAAATCAACCGTAATAAACTGGGCAGCCATGGTGGTGAGGATCAAATAAAACCCCTTAACCTTTGCGGAGGGAAGACCAAAGAGCACGCTCCAAAAGCCCGCTACTATGGCTGCAACGATAATGCTGATGGGATATGCAAGGCCCCATTGGATAATAAATTTGGGCCAGGGGAATTGAAGCACGAGCATCGTGCTGGTATAGGCCCCGACGGCAATGAAGGCGGAATGCCCCAGGGTTATCAGGCCGGTGTATCCTATGAGCAACTGGACACCCAAGGCTCCCATAGCAGTGTAGCCTACCATGGTGGCCACGCCGACCCAATATTCAGGGAGGAACAGGGGGATGCCAATAAAGATCACGGCCAAGAGGAGAATCATCTTTCCCCTGATGAAATTGGTCTGCCACCATCCCTGGTCCTTTTGGTAGTCCTGATGATAAACGCCGCAGGGCAACCAGACGTTGGACATGAAGATCCTCCCCTAAATCAAGTGCAAAATCACGTATGGGACAAGGGCATGGGCAAGCTCGGGTAAAGACATCGTGCCCCTGTCCTCTCTGTTTTCCCGAATTATACCCTCTCTATTCGTTCCCATCCCCATAGGCCGTAAGGCCTGAACAGGAGAAAGACGGCCATGAATACGAAAGGTACGATCTCCTTAACACCGCCGGGGAAGTATTGATCGAGGTAGGTGCCGGAGAGATTCTGGAGCAGGCCGATAATAATGCCTCCTACGATGGCGCCCGGCACCGAATTCAATCCCCCGAGGACGACTGCGGGTAAGACCAGGAGACCTAAATACCCTATCGAAATATTTATTCCATTGATATTGCCCAGCAGGGCTCCTCCCACGCCAGCACTCATAAAGGCAATGGACCATGCGGCTGCATAGACAAACCGGGCACTGACCCCGAGGGAGAGTGCCGCTGTTTCGTCGTCTGCTGTTGCCTGCATGGAGAGGCCCCACCTGGTAAACTTAAAGAAACACACGAATATGACCAACAGGACGAGGGCAAGTATGAAGGACCAGAGATAGACAGGAGATATCTTCACAAAACCGATCGTGATGGGCTCAATGGAGAAGATCGGCGGATCGAAGACCCTGGTATCCGTCCCCCACAGGAATTCCACCAAGCCCTTGAAAAAGAAAGACAGCCCGACCGTGACCATGATTACCGATAGGATGGGTTCGCCGATGAGTTTATCCAAAAAGATCCTCTCCGTCAGAAACCCCAGCACTATCCCGATGACGAGGGTGAAGATAACGGAGAGAAAAAAGGGAATTCCCATCTGGTAGAAGGTCAGGGTCACATAGGCCCCTATGAGGGTCAATTCCCCCATGGCAAGGTTCAATACTCCGGAGCACTTGTAGATCAAGACCCAGCCAAGGGCAACCAATGCGTAAATGCCCCCCACGAGAAGCCCGGTAATAAGGGTCATCAAGAAAAGCTCCATTGGGCGTACCTCCCTGATCCGCCTAGGTCACATCCACTTTTTGGATATGAAGATCTGTCTTTATCCTCTGCTCCCTGCCGTCCTCATAGGTTATGGTCGTATCCATATGGACGGTGTCCCCTTCTGAGTAAAGGGCGTCGACAATGTCTTTGTATCTATCTTCCACGAAGGAGCGTCTCAGTTTTGATGTCCTTGTCAGCTCCTCGTCGTCTGCATCAAATACCTTGTAGAGATTTATGAATTTGTGGATCTTTGCGGGGCCGGGGAGGTCCCTGTTGGCCTCTTCAATCTGTTTTTGGACCAGGTCGTAGTCCTGAGGCTTCTGAGACAGTTCCGGGTAACTGGTGTAATTGATCTTTCTTTCATCGGCCCATTTTCCTACAACCGAGTAGTCGATGCACACCACTGCCGTGACATAGGGTTTCCGATCTCCTATGACCCAGGCTTCCTGGACAAAAGGGCTAAACTTGAGCCTGGTCTCAAGATACTGAGGAGAGAAGGGCCTCCCATCGTTCAGGGTCATAACGTCCTTGGACCTGTCAAAGACGACCAGGTGCCCCTCTTCATCTATGAACCCCCGGTCCCCCGAATGCAACCAACCCTCCACCAGTGTACTACGGGTCGCTTCCTCGTTCTTGTAGTATCCCTGGAAGACGGAAGGGCTCCTGGAGATGATTTCTCCATCTTCTGTTATCCTCACTTCGGTCTCCGGGATGGGAGTCCCGACCGTGTCGAACTTCACGTCCCCGTCCCTGTGCACGATGGAAATACCGGCGATCTCTGTCTGGCCGTATATCTGTTTCAGGTTGACCCCGAGTGCGTGGAAGAACCGGAAGTGATCAGGCCCCATTGCAGCGCCCCCCGTATAGGCATGGCGGAGCCTTGACATTCCAAGATGATCCTTTAGCTTCTTTTGGAGGGTAATGCCCGCGATCCAGTTCAAGACCTTCCAGTACCAGGGTACGGGTTGCTTGGCAAATTTCATGTCAGCGACTTTGTAACCTACCTTGGTGCCGAATTCATAGATCTTCCTCTTGATCCAGGAAGAATCAATGTATTTCACCTGCACACGCCGGGTCATCCCCTCGTAAAGCCTCGGAGGCGCGAACATGACATGGGGACCGATTTCCCTAAGATTTTCCAAGGCAGTTTCGGGTTCTTCGGGGAAATTTATGGTGTACCCCACCTGGAGACCGCAGGAGATGGACATCATCTGCTCTCCGATCCATGCGAAGGGCAGGTAGGACACGAAATCGTCTGTTTCGAAACAGGGATCCACGGTCATGAGATTCCTGCCCATGGTCAGCATGTTCCAGTGACTCAAAAGGGCCCCTTTGGGCAGGGCGGTCGTCCCGGAGGTATAAAAGAGGAGACAAATATCATCCCCGTGGCCCTCCTCAATCATTCGTTCGAATAGCCCGGGGTCCTTTTTGTCCATTTCCTTGCCAAGCTCCTGGACCTTCTTGATGCTCACCAGGAAATCCTGCTTGTAGTTCCTCATGCCCTTGGGGTCGTCCCACAGGATCCATTGGAGCTTGGGGCATTCCCCTTTGATGGAGAGGGCCTTGTCGACCTCTTCCTGGGTCTCCCCTACAAAAAACTTGGTGTCTGAATGGTCGACAATATATTTCACTTCATCTATCATCGAGTCTTGAAAGAGCCATACTCCTATGGCCCCCGCGCAGAGGGCGGCCATCTCGGCCCAAAGGCCTTCGGGGCGATTGTCCCCGATCATGGCAACCTTGTCGCCTTTTCTGAGCCCGAGATTGACCATGCCCAGAGAGAGGTATTTCACGTTCTCATAATAATCTTGCCAGGTGAAGGGTATCCAGATGCCGTAGTTTTTCTCCCTCATTGCCACCTTTTCGGTCCCGTATTTCTTGCACTGGCGTAGAAACAGCTTGGGTATGGTGAGATCTCTCGTAATTTCTATTTGAGGTCCGAGCCCTTTTGGTCCCCTATCTCCTGGTGGCATACAGCTCCTCCTCACCCAGGTAGGCTTTTATGACCTCCGGATCATTTTGAACTTCTTCGGGCGGTCCATCGGTGATCCTGTTTCCAAAGTTCAGGACAAGAACCCTGTGGGAGATATCCATGACCACTCCCATATCATGTTCTACGAGGATGCACGTGACCTTCCAGCGCTCTTCTTCGTTGATGTCGAGGATGAATCGCGCCATGTCCTCCACTTCCTCCAGGTTCAGTCCGGCCAGGGGCTCATCAAGCAGGAGAAGTTCGGGATTCAAGGCCAGGGCCCTTCCCAATTCCACCCTTTTTTGAAGACCATAGGGGAGCATGTGTACCGTCTTGTCTCTTATGCTCTCGATTTCCAGGAGGTCAATAATCTCTTCCTCAATGAATTGCCTTGACTCCAGTTCTTCCTGTCTTGTCTTTCCGGCGTAGATGGAACCGCTCAATATCCCTGATTTGAGGTGGATATGTCTGCCAAGGCGGATATTGTCCAAGACGGTCATGCCGCCAAAGAGTTCGATTTTTTGAAAGGTCCTTGAGATCCCGAGTTGGGCGCGCTGGTGTGGTTTGAGGTCGTTGATGAGTTGACCCTTGTAATAGATATTGCCCTTTTGGGGCCGATAGAGGCCATTGATGCAATTCATCATGACCGTCTTGCCAGCCCCGTTGGGCCCGATAATGGAATGTATCTCCCCTTTCTTGACCTCCAGGTCAACTCCGGCAAGGGCGGCCACATTGCCAAAAAACATGTGGACGTCTTTCAGTCTCAGGAGGGGGTCTCCGGGCTTAGCGTCCGGGGCATAAACCATCAGTAAACCGCTCCTCTTTCAATTGGGTGGCAGGACAGGTCAAGTTCTGCTATTCCTCCATCAAGGGATATTGCCGGATCGTCCATGGTCCCAAGGGGATTCGTGGGTCGGGCCTGGACTTCTTTCTCCAAGACTCCCCCCGGGGGGTATCCTTTCAAGGCCGGAATCCCGCCGAAAATGTTGCCAACGGCGCGTATTCCCCGGCAATATATCATCAGCCCGGGTCGAGTGCCTTCAATTGAGACTAGATTCAAATGATTAGATGATTTACTTGTTCCGGCCCCTTTTGTCAACCGCTTTCCTGGAGGGGGGCAAATTTGGCTTAATTGATCTGTACTCCTCCCTTGGGAAAGGCCTGAAAGTTGGCGAAGGTTGGCTCCGAAGTCAGACGCGAGAAGGGGAAGGAAAGGGTATGAGAGTCATCCTTCCGCCTCAGCCGTTAGCGGTATGCACGTGGCCGAAGTAATCGGCCCTCCAAGGAAGAGGGATCACAAGGGAATGGAGCGAGCATCCGGTACGATGTGCTTGTGGCACTGGTCCAAGAAGTACTTATCGGTCATCCCGGCGATGAAATCCCTGACAATGCCTGCCGGCGAGGTGTTTGTGCTGTAGTCGGGTGACATCCCGTCGAGATATTCCTTATAGATGTCCGATTTCCTGTTTTGGTTTTCCATGTCACTGAGGTATTGGTCAAAGAGCAACCTAAACATGAGCCTGATCTTGTGGGTTTGTCGTTTCACCTTGTCACTCATGTAAATGCGCTCCTTGTTAAACTCCTTCAGGCTCTTCAAGGCCTCTCCCACTCTTGGACTGAAGGAGACATAGGGCCTGTCGAGGCTGTTGGAGACGAGGTCTTCCACCAGGGAGTAAACGATGGTTCCGTTGGTATCTCCAAGGACTTGCCGGCATAGGTCGGGTATGTCTCTTCGATTGATGAGGCCAAGGCGTATGGCATCCTCGATATCCCTTCCCACATAGCTGATGGTGTCGGCCATCCTGACCACACAGCCCTCCACGGTCATGGGGGTGAGCTCGAGGGAGGGGTCCCGTTCCTTTTGCCTGATTTCAGAATCGAACACTTCGAAACTCTTGTCATTTTTGGGTGTGAGTTCCTGGGTATGGACTTCTCCGTCGTGGCAGAGGATTCCGTCCAGCACTTGGAGGGACAGATTCCAGCCCTTCCCCTTCCTCTCAATCTTCTCCAGGAACCGGACACCTTGGATATTATGGAGAAAAGGCCCGAGACCGTGCTGGGAAGTCAGCTCGGAGAGGAAGAACTCACCGTCATGCCCGAAAGGAGTGTGGCCGATATCGTGGCCCAGGGCTATTGCCTCAATAAGGTCTTCATTGAGGCGCAAGAGCCTTCCGATAGTCCTGGCGATCTTGGATACCAGTTGAACGTGAAGGACTCTGTGGGTGATGTGGTCGTTTTTAATGAGATAGAATACTTGTGTCTTGTCAATGTAGCGGGTGTAAGCCAGGGAATGGAGGATCCTGTCCGCGTCGAGGGAGAAATTTTGCCTGTGTCCGCCCGCAACGCTCTCCTCGCTTTTTCGCCTGACGGCGTCCCTACTGGGGCACGCCCAAGGGGACAGCCTTTCTACCTCGGACTCGTCCTGTTGCAACTTTATGTCCCTCAAGAGCTCCCTCGGATTCAATCCTGGTTATCCTCCCTTTTGCCCCTGCAGGCGTGTTTCAGTTCCTGCCAGATATTCTTTCCTCTCTCAGATAGGGTGCCGTGAAGCTTTTCCCTAAAGACTTCTGCATTTTTCTTGAGGTCATGGCCTGGGGGTATGGATCTCCCCTCCCTCCTGTACTTCCACCGAAACAGGGCCTGGGTCAACTTCAACTCCGTATCTTTGACCTTCTTCTTCAAGTCGTCTCTTGATTCTTGGTTCATCGGATACAAATGCTTCTGCGTCAGGGGGCCTCGGAATACCATGAAAGCTCGATGTCGTCCCTTGAGCCCCAGGCAGGTCCCCTTTTGGAGGATTTTCGTATTCAAAGGCCTATTAAAATAGTATAATTAATCAACTGGCTCGAGGTCAATGAAAATGCATCGAGGAACAGGGGCCAGCCCTACTAGGGGCGGGCAGATTTGTGGGGCCCCTCCGGGCAGGGCCAGGAAAAGCCATAGATGTCGGGTTAGGATTTTGCAAATAGAGGCTTTGATCGTCTAAAGCTCGATCAATAACACCTTTAGAGGTCTCCCCCGGGAGGCTCGGAACGCAAGAAAAGGCATCATCACCCCCGTTCGTCCATCACCGAGTTCCCTGAATCGCTTTTCAAACGGCTAAAATGTTACGTTATTTTCCAAAATCCTAACCGGACATTACTGAGGGAAAGTGCGATTTATGTATTTTCCCTTGAAAAACGGGCTCGGCAATGTTAGAAAACAAAGTTTCAAAGTTTTCGGATTTCAAATTGATAAATCTATTAGGAGGTTATCTGGGGCATGAAAACAGAACACACGTTCAGAGGCTCCCCGGTGCCCGATAGGGTCTCATGGATTCTGAACGGAGGCGAAAACCGCGGGATGGGGGCTGAGATCGGCCTTCACAAGGCAAGGAGGATTTCATGGCGCAATCTGTAAGTATGAAGGATCTCTTGGAAGCAGGGGTCCATTTTGGGCACCAGACCAGGAGATGGAACCCCAAAATGAAGCCCTACATATTTGGTTCAAGGAACGGCATCCACATCATCGACCTTCAAAAGACGGTACATCTATTCGCCATTGCCTATGATTTTATCGTCAAAATGGTTGCCGACGGTTACTCGGTCCTTTTCGTGGGCACCAAGAAACAGGCCCACGAGTCTATCGTAGAGGAAAGCGAGCGATGCGGCATGTTCTACGTGGTCCACCGATGGCTGGGGGGAACGTTGACCAATTTTCAGACAATTCGGAAGAGCGTCGGGCGCCTGAAAGAGCTCCAAGCCATGAAAGAGGACGGTTCGATCCATCGATATACGAAGAAGGAAGCCTTGAGACTGGAGAAGGAATTGGTCAAGCTCGAAAGGAACCTGGGCGGTATCAAAGACATGGATGAACTCCCTGGGGCTGTGTTCATCGTGGATCCCAAAAAGGAACACATCGCTGTCAAGGAGGCCAATAAGCTTGGCATACCCATCGTGGCCATCGGAGATACCAATTGTGATCCAGACGAGATTGACTACATCATCCCGGGAAATGATGATGCCATACGGGCCATTAGGTTGATCTGCTCAAAGGTCGCAGACGCCTGCATTGAAGGGCACAATCTGGCCGAAGAGAGGTTGAGAGCAGAGGAGGAAGCGAGTGAGGCCCCGGAAGCCGAGAAACCGGCAGAGGAGGCCGTTCCGTCTGAAGAAGGGGAGGCAGAAAAGGGCCCCGAAGTCATCTTTGTCTCCAAGAAGGATGAACAAGACTCAATAGAAACCAATCCGGAGGACGAATAAATTGCAGATAGATGCGAGACTTGTGAAAGAGCTGCGCGAAAAGACGGGCGTGGGGATTATGGATTGCAAAGGGGCCCTTAAGGAATGCGAAGGTAACATAGAAAAGGCCATTGATTTCCTGAGAAAGAAGGGCATAGCCACGGCCAAGAAAAGGGGCGGGCGTACCACCAGTGAGGGGCAGGTTCAATCCTATATCCATGCAGGGGGAAAAATCGGGGTGTTGGTGGAGGTAAACTGCGAAACGGACTTCTCCGCCAAAACCGAAGATTTCACCAGTTTTGTCAAGGACATTGCCATGCAGATTGCCGCTACGAACCCCATTTCGATCGACAGGGAAGGGATTCCACAGGAGGTTTTGGAAAGAGAGAAGGAGATTTACTCAACACAGGCAAGGGAGTCCGGAAAGCCCGAAAAGGTCGTCGAAAAGATCGTGGAAGGAAAGCTAAAGAAATTCTACTCCGAGGCCTGTCTCCTCGAGCAGGCCTACGTGAGGGACCCTGATAAGACCGTGCAGGACCTTCTCAATGAATTAATCGCCAAGACAGGTGAAAACATCGTGATCAGGCGTTTTACCCGGTACCAATTGGGTGGTGCTGATGACCAATGAAAGGCCCCGTTACAGGCGCGTCCTGCTCAAATTGAGCGGAGAGGCCCTGATGGGTGAGGAGACCTTTGGAATCGACCCCCAAGTGGTAAAGAAGGTGGGACAGGAAATCCGGGGAGTCCACGAGCTTGGCGTGGAAATGGCGATAGTCATAGGCGGCGGGAATATCTTTCGAGGTCTCCACTCTTCTGAATACGGCATGGGGCGAGTCCCTGCTGATCATATGGGAATGCTGGCCACGATCATCAATGCAATTGCACTGGGTGAGATCCTAAATCATCTGGGTGTGGACAGCAGGGTCATGTCCGCCATTGATATCAACAAGGTGGCGGAACCCTATATCAGGGAAAAGGCTATCAATCACCTTGAGAGGAAGCGCGTCGTGGTGATAGGGGCGGGGACGGGGAACCCCTATTTCAGCACCGATACGGCTGCGGCCCTGAGGGCAATGGAGGTCCAGGCGGAAGTCCTCCTGAAGGCCACCAAGGTGGAGGGCGTCTTTGATTCGGACCCTGAGAAGAATCCCGCTTCCAAGAAATACCAGGGACTCACCTATCAGGAGGTCCTGGAGAAGGGCTTGCAGGTAATGGACATGACAGCGGTCTCACTGGCCATGGGGCAAAATCTGCCCATAATAGTCTTCAACCTGCGCAAGAGCGGGAATATCAAGAGGGTCATTCTTGGGCGACGGGTCGGTACCATCATTTCAGGGGAAAGAGGATGAAAGAGGAAATCATTTCTGAATGCCGTCAAAAGATGGATAAGACCATTGAGGCGCTGAAGAAGGAATTGGCCAAGCTCAGGACGGGTCGGGCATCTCCAGCACTCCTGGACGGGATCAGGGTCAACTGCTATGAGACTCAGATGCCTCTGGATCAGGTGGCCTCCATCTCTGTGCCTGAAAGCCGTTTGATCACGATCAAGCCCTGGGATCAATCCATTATCGGAGAAATAGAGAAAAGCATTCTGAAATCTGAAATCGGTTTGACCCCGGTCAACGATGGTAAGATCATCAGGATACCGATTCCTCCCCTGACAGAGGAACGAAGGAAGGAACTGGCAAAGTTGGCCAAGAAGATGGGGGAAGAGGGTAAGATCTCCATACGCAATCACAGGAGAGAGGCAAACGAGTTATTGAAGGAATTGAAAAACGGGAAAGAGATCTCTGAAGATGAGATGTACAAGGGCCAGGAAGAGGTCCAGAAAGTGACAGATGAATATATCAAGAAGATCGACGGCATAACGGCTGAGAAGGAAAAGGAGATCATGGAATTCTAGAGAAGATCCTGATGAGCCCTTGCAAGCTCTTGACTATGGATTATTGGGATGTTCTCCGGGATAAGTGGAGGGATCAGGTTCCGTCCCTCAATCATTTTGATACAACCGCTCCCAGACGCTTCTGGTCTTGACTGCCATCACATCGATCACAACGGGCTGTTGACGAGATAAAACCCTCTGTTTTTGCCGAAAAGGGTATATGAGATTGCGGTTATTGCATCTCACGAAAACTGTTGGCCTGTTCTCGGGCAACAACCGGATAAGGAAAGACCCCTAGAAGGATGGAAGACATAAAAGCGGAAAAGCTCCCCAGGCATGTAGCAATCATCATGGACGGTAATGGTCGCTGGGCAAAGAAGAGGGCCCTGAATCGTATCAGGGGGCATGAGGAAGGCGCGGAGTCTGTGCGAGAGATAGTAAGGGTAAGCAGGGAAATAGGCATACCCTTTCTGACCCTCTACGCCTTTTCAGAAGAGAACTGGAAGCGGCCCGGCTACGAGATCCAAGCACTCATGAACCTGCTCAAGAGATTCCTAAGGAGCGAACTGAAGGAAATGTTGACCAATGGTATACGGCTTCAAGCCATTGGCAGGATACACAAACTACCGGAAGATGTGCAGGAGGAACTGAGGAAGACCGCAAGAGAGACGAGTCGGAACAGAGACATGGTCCTTACCCTCGCCTTGAGTTACGGAAGCAGGCAAGAGATCCTTGATGCAATTCAAGGGATAGCAAAGGGTGTAAAGGCCGGCAAAATTTCCCCCGAAGACATAAACGAGGAGTTGATTTCTTCCGGCCTTTACACGGAGGGGATGCCGGAGCCGGACCTGCTGATAAGGACAAGTGCGGAATACAGGGTCAGCAACTTCCTCCTCTGGCAGATTGCCTACGCGGAGATGTACTTCACCCCCACCCTCTGGCCGGAATTCAGGAAGCAGGAGTATATGGAAGCCATAAGGGAATATCAAAGGCGGGAGAGAAGATTTGGCGCCACAGGTGAACGGGGGGGGCGAGAGACCTAGGTTATGTCAAAGATGATTGCGGATCGGCGGGGAGGCAGGGATCATGTAAGAATACCGGATAATGTTTCCAGGACCATTCGTTCGGACCAAGGTGGTGGAAGGTTCGGTCCTCGTCTTCCAACAGGCCGGTGCCCGAGGCACGACGAGAATGGTAGTGACTCCCCAAGGGGCTGTGCAAGCGTTTTTTGTGTCCCTTCCAGGACCGAAAGAATGATCCGGGCAACTGCCCGCAAAAGGACGGATGGAGCCGAAGGGTCAGATGCACCTTAAGCGATGGCTTACCGCCCTGATAGCAATTCCCCTAATCCTTTTTCTCATGGGGCCCGCACCTAGGTGGGCCTTCCACCATTTTCTCTTTCTCGTCTCGATCCTGGGCCTGTTGGAGTACTACCGGATGACCTGGCCGGATATCCCCATATCCCTTAAGATCATTAGCCTGGCCCTGGCATACCCCCTCTTCTATTTCATTTCCAGGGGCCCATTCGTGATGATTTTGCCCTCGGCCTCCCTTTGGGTGATCACACCCATGCTCCTTTATCTGTTCGCATATCCGACTCATAGGGCCAGGGCCTCGGAGGGGATCGGCACGATGCTGCTCGGGTTTTTCTATGTCTGTCTTCCCTTATCACTCCTCCTCTTTATTGATAGGTACCCCGGTGGAAACCAATGGATCATCTTTCTCCTGTGTGTCGTCTTCTCCAGCGATACCGGGGGATATTATGCGGGGAGATTCTTTGGCAGACACAAGCTGTATCCTGCCGTCAGCCCGGGTAAGACCTGGGAGGGGGCCCTTGGGGCATTTCTGGCTGGACTGTGGGCGGCGCTGATTGTCGCCCGAATACTCCCTTCCATAGGACTGAGTATGTCGATCATAGTGCTGGCGGCATTCCTGTCTGTCCTCAGCCAAATCGGTGACCTGGCGGAGTCCATGATAAAGCGCAATCATGGCGTGAAGGACTCCGGCAGAATACTTCCGGGCCACGGAGGAATACTCGACAGGATTGACGGCCTGTTGTTCACGATTCCGGCACTCTATTTTTTTCTGGCATGGTATCTTCCCTAGGAAGACAAAACCCCGCTTATTTGGTATATTGTTAAAGAGTTCCCAGCCTTGGGAAAATATTGAGGGTGGGATAAAAGATTATTTAGTGATTTAGATCGGGTCTTTGGCAGCAGAAACTGGGAACATTCATTCATGTGTATGGAGCAGGAGCGTTATGGCATACTATTCCTTTGACAGAGAGAGGATCTTGGTGACCGGTGGCGCAGGTTTTCTCGGGTCTCACCTGTGTGAGAGGTTGCTCCAGAGGGGAAACAACGTCATTTGTCTTGACAATTTCTTTACAGGACAAAAACGTAACATCTTCCATCTAATGGACAACAGGAATTTCGAGGTGATACGTCATGACCTGGTAAACCCCATCTTTGTCGAGGTGGACCAGATTTATAACCTTGCCTGTCCTGCGTCTCCCATCCACTACCAATACAATCCCGTAAAGACCACAAAGACGAGCGTGATGGGGGCCATAAACATGCTCGGGCTGGCAAAGAGGGTCAAGGCCAAGATCCTGCAAGCTTCGACGAGTGAGATATATGGCGATCCGACCGTCCATCCGCAGAGGGAGAATTACTGGGGTAATGTCAACACTATCGGCTTGAGGGCGTGTTATGACGAAGGAAAACGATGCGCAGAGACCCTGTTCTTCGACTACTATAGGCAGAATGGGGTCAACATCCGGGTGGTGAGGATCTTCAATACCTATGGTCCTCGGATGCATCCTAATGATGGGAGGGTAATAAGCAACTTTATCATGCAGGCCCTTAAGGATGAGCCCATTACCATCTTCGGGGACGGCACTCAGACAAGGTCTTTCTGTTACGTGGATGACATGGTCGAAGGCATGATACGCATGATGGATGGGCCGGATGATTTCGTGGGGCCCGTAAACCTGGGAAACCCGGCTGAGTATGGGATTCTTACCTTAGCCAAAGAGATAAAGAGATTGATCGGGTCACACTCTCCCATAGATTTCCTTCCTGCCCCTGAGGATGACCCCAAGAGACGACGTCCCGACATCACCCTTGCCCGAAAGAAACTCCATTGGGAACCACGGGTCAGCTTAGAAGATGGGTTGAAAAACACCATCGATTATTTTAGGGGGCTTCTTGCTGAGAGATGAAAAGGATTGCCATACTTGGCTCTACGGGCTCCATAGGAACCAGTGCCTTGAAGGTGATCGAGGCGAACCCCCAGAAGTATGCTGTAGTCGCCCTGGCTGCGGGCAGGAATATCCCACTGCTCCTCAGGCAGATAAGCAGGTACAGCCCAAAATACGTAGCCACACTGGATGAAGACCTTGCAAAGTGCCTGCGGGCCGAACTGGGTGCAGGGTCTCCGGTCCAGGTCCTTTCAGGCCGGGAGGGTGTG
>JAFDHO010000385.1 GCA_019308745.1 Deltaproteobacteria bacterium | reverse complement strand
GCTTAAGTAGTTGATATTTCAAATTTAATTGGAATTAGAAGGGATGGTAACGATAGGAGGAAGTTTGGGATTCGGGAACCAGGCGCCCATCCCGGCCCCGGAAAAAGGAGGTTTAGTCATTGAAATGACTCGACAATTTGCAAACCGGGCGAGATCGCCCCATGGGGGCTACATGATCCCGAGATTGCCCATCTTCCTGAAAAGGGCCCTTCGTGAGATTCCCAGCAACCGGGCGGCCCTGGTCCTGTTCCACCGGGCCTGCGCCAGTGCCCTGGAGATGAGTTCCGGGCCTGCGCCAGTGCCCTGGAGATGAGTTCCCTCTCAAGTCTTTCAACCGCATCGCGCAGGTTGATGGGCTGGTGATATGATTCCTGGGTTCTCGGACGGCTCATACCGGCAGGATAGGAGGGCGATTTGCAGTCGATGAAGTCAAGGGTCCCCACCATGAGGTATCGGTGCAGGACATTTTGGAGTTCTCTTACATTTCCGGGCCAGTCATAATTGTAGAGTGCCTGTTTGATCTTCTCGGGCAATGACGCCCGGCCCGTGCCGTTCCCGTAACTCTCCAGGAAATGGGCTATCAATAGGGGGATGTCCTCTTTGCGGTGCCTGAGCGGCGGCAAGGTGATGGGAATAACATGGATCCTGTAAAAGAAGTCCTCCCGCATCAGGCCCTTTCTGACCTTTTCCATCAGGTCGCTGTTTGTCGCAGCTATGATACGGAAGTCTGAACTCTTTGCCCTGTTGCTGCCCACGGGGAAATACCTCTTGCAATCAATGGCCCTTAACAACTTTACCTGTATGTTCAGGCTGAGGTCTCCGACCTCATCCAGGAACAGGGTCCCGCCGTGTGCAAGGTCCAAATAGCCGTGCTTGTCCATGTATGCACCTGTAAAGGCCCCCTTCCTGTGCCCAAAGAATTCGCTCTCGAGGAGCGTCTCAGGAATGGCGCCACAATTGACAGGGACGAAGGCCCTATCCCGTCTGTGGCTCACATGGTGAATGGCCTGGGCCACGAGTTCTTTACCCGTGCCGGATTCACCGTAGATCACCACATTGGCATCGGTGGTGGCGCCCTTTGAGATCAGGTCATAGACAGCTTGCATGGCCTCGCTCTTGCCCACGATATTTGCAAAACCATGTCGTCTCCTTGGGGACGGGGTAGCGCCGGGGCACCCTTTCTCCCCGGCGGAAAGGGTTGTTTCACCCATCAGTCCACCTGTCCGAGGATCAAACCGTGGTAATTCCCCCGGAAGAGAAGTCCCTGTCATCCTGTCAAGTTCAATTCCGGCTTTTTCCATCGGCCTCGATCCTGGACCCTGCAAATCTCTCTTGAACCTCCTCCGACGTCCAAACTGTGGATATTGCATAGGACAAAGATTCTATGCGTACTATCAAGCAATATTCGTGCCATGCAGACCAGATAGGTCCGGCAAATACTGTGCTAAGGCCTGCGGGGTATCAGGGGTTAGCGTGGATAGGAGTTTTCCGCTTCCGGCAGGGACCCGGTGGTGTCATGAATTTGACGCCCTCGTGCATGGGCCTATGGACGGGAAGGGCGTCTTCCAGGTCCCGGCAAAGTTTCCGGCCCTTGTGCCGCACGGTCTTTTCCCGGGACACGCCCCGGTTCTGACCCGGTTTGGGCGCCGGGATCGCCCTTTCATTCCCCGGCCCTTACCCATCCATAGGAGGGGAGTATTTTCTCAGAGACGGGCAGATGGATCGTAAATATGGAGCCTTCACCCTTTTTGCTGTGAACTTCTATGACGCCTCCGTGGTTTTTCACGATGGTATGGACCACGGTCAAGCCCAGGCCCGTGCCTAGGCCCTTTTCCTTGGTGGTAAAGAAGGGGTCGAAGAGCCTCTTAAGGGTTTCTTCATCCATTCCCTTCCCCGTATCGGCCACTACACATTTCACATACCTTCCCGGGGAGAGTCCCTTGGCACTTGCCTCCGGTTCCCCGAGTACCACGTTTTCCGTATTGACATAAAGCCTCCCTGTTCCATCCATTGCCTGGGAGGCGTTGACAAAGAGGTTCAAAAAAACCTGCTCCATTTCTGAACCATCCACGTCCACCATCCAGAGGGCTTCTTCATATTTTGTCTCGATGGCCATATTTTTTCTGATTCGGCCGAAAAGCCAGGAAATCTTCTTGATAATCTCATTCAAATTGGCGGATTCAACCTGGTATTTTTCTCCTGCTGCGAGTCTCATGAGTTGTTTCACCAGTTGAGTCCCGCTGTCCGCATATTGTTCTATCTCCTTTAGCTTTTTATACTTGGGGTCTTTGGGGTCCAAGTCAAGGAGGACCAGGGAAATGTAGCCGGTTATTCCCATGAGGAGGTTGTTGAAATCGTGTGCCACACCGCTGGCCAGCATGCCCATTGTCTCCATCTTCTGGGTTTCTCGGAGCCGTTCCTCCAGTCTCCTTTGCTCTGTTATATCCCTGAGAATATTCAGGGTTGCGGGCCTCCCTTCCCAGGTTATCCGAACTGTGCTGAGCTCCACCCACA
>JAFDHO010000130.1 GCA_019308745.1 Deltaproteobacteria bacterium | reverse complement strand
CTTGCTCACAGACAGGAACTTATTGACGCAGGAAACAGGATAAAAGCAAGACTTAATGAGATCCAGCCATATCTAAATTCCTGTGAAGAGGCGATTGCTGCATATGATCGCAGTTCTGATCCGATGAAGGATGGTACCATGGAAAGAATGAAAGCCGAATGTGGCAGCATGTTTGATGGAAATTAATCGGGGAGGGGGGAGGGGGACCGCCGACACGGCCGGCTCGGCCCAGACGCGGCAACATGGTTGCCGCACTCCATATGGGGAGGATCGCAAGCAGCAGCTTGCTCCTACTGGATGTCTTTCTTGTTCTTGACTTGAAAGCCGATCTTCCTTCTGGGCTTGTCTTCAGTCTCTATGAGCTGCTTTATTGCTTCGAATACGACCCTGAATTGACTGTCGTATTTCGCCTCCATGTCTTCGATTTTCCTTTTCAACTCTTCATGTGTCGAGAGCATTTGGCGGAGGCGCATGAAGGCCCTCATAATCGCGATGTTGACTTCAATGGCCCTATCGCTGTTGAGAACCGATGAAAGCATAGCGACCCCTTGTTCCGTAAAGACCATAGGGGGGTACCTCAGGCCCATCCTGTCACGATTGGAGGTCACAAATTGTGACCTCCAATCGGCGAATTCCTCTTTCGTAAGCTCAAACATGAAGTCTTCGGGAAAGCGCTTGATATTCCTCCGCACTGCCTGCTTCAATGCTTTGGTCTTGACCCCGTAAAGTTCGGCGAGGTCGCGATCAAGCATGACTCTCGTTCCTCGAATGAGGTATATCTTGCCGGTGATCCTTTCTATCGGCACAATAGATGGCATGTTTACGCTCCCTTCATGTAGGTTGGTAAACGCTAAAGATTGTAACCGGAATTTCGCTGCGCTCAACTCCGTTTACAATCTTTAGCGTTATGTTCGTGTATCCACAAAAGACCACTATCGCCTTATCCGAAGGGGAAAACATCGGATGGGTTCAACATATGCTGGGCCACAGTTCTTTGCAGATGATCTTCACGAAATATTATGCCTGGATACCGAAAGAGACGAGAAATGACGGTTCTGCCATGATGAGGGTCTTTGAATCGGTCGTTTATAGGGGCAAAAAGAAACCTATTTCAGCACTAGATCCATTTCGTTCTTAATCCCTTCGGCCAGCCAATGCCGTATAAGCGTCTGGTATGGGATCGATTTCATATTGGAGAGCTTCTTAATGGCCACAATTTGCAAGGGATCTATCTTGATTGTAACGTTCTTGAGCTTTCTTTTTCGTTTACCTGAAAGGATTTCCTCCCGAAGATCACCTTCAAGGGTAAAGTCCACCGCCTCATCCGAGATTTCATCCAGAATGTTTCTCCGATCATAGTAATCTTTCCATACTTTATCCTTTTCTTGTTTTTTCCTCACTGCTTAGCCCCTGTGTTTTTTATAATACCGAATCTCTGCCCGGCTCATATCCCATCCTGTAATGGGCCGGACAATCCCTTTTTGCTTCAGTTCAAAAACGACCGTGATAAATCTGCCATCCAGTGTCGGACCGAACACGACATAATGCCCTTTTTTGGTCTTTCGGAAAAAGGGTCTATAAGCGAACACCTCTTCAACCTCTTCTGGAGATATACCGTGTCCAAGCTGTATATGAAGAGTGTTGCCTTCATCCCACTCAAAATCATCTATACGCAAGATTCCCCCAAATAAAGTCTTACATAGTATTGCTCCCTCCAAAAAGAATGTCAACTTTATTCAAAAAGAGAGCCCAAAAGTAGCCCAGTGACAAAAAAGGACCTACACCGAAATGATGGACCTACACCGAAATGATGTAAGTCCTTGAAATCATTGGTAGCGGGGGGCGGATTCGAACCACCGACCTTCGGGTTATGAGCCCGACGAGCTACCTGACTGCTCCACCCCGCGGCAATTATTTCAATATAATAGCCTCTCCGCCTTTAGTCAATGAAAAATTAATAGGGTCCAATTCTCTTGGGATTAGGGTAAGCCTTTCATTTTGCTATTAAAAGAGAAGTGTCTCCGGCAGGAGAGGTTCCAAGGCCCGGCTCTGCCGGGAGACCTCCGGAGGATTTGGGCGAGCACTAAACGAGTGGGGAGACCCGTATTGCGGAATAGACCGCCCCCGGGTCAGGGACCGGGTAGCTGAATGATGAACGTGGTCCCCTTGCCGGGAACGCTCACGGCATTTATTTCGCCCTGGTGGGCCTCCACGATCTTGTAAGATATGGGCAGGCCGAGGCCGGATCCCTTCTTCCTCGTGGTGTAAAAGGGTTCGAAGATGCGTTTGAGTCCCTCGGTGGGTATGCCCTTCCCCCTGTCGCTGATCCTGATCTCGATGCCGGAAGGGATATTTTCCGTGGAAAGGGTGATGATGCCTCCCTCTGCCATGGCCTCAAACCCGTTGCTGATGATATTCATGAAGACCTGCTTCAGCCTATCCGGGTCACAGTTGATCTCCCTGACATGAGGTGAGAGATATTCCTTGAAGCTGTACTTTCCCTCGGGATGTAACCCGGCCATGATCTTAATGACGTCCCTCAGGAGGTCGTTGATATTGGTCTTTCTCTTCTCGAGGCGATATTCCCTGGTGAACTCTCCCAGGTCAGCCACCAGCCTTTCCAGTCGCCTGACTTCATCCAGGATCATGTCCATCTTCTGGAGGTCTTTTTCGTCGCTCAGGGCATTCTTGATGTGGCTTGAAAACCCGCCGATAACCATGAGGGGGTTCTTGAGTTCGTGGACAACATGGGCCGCGGAATCTCCCACCGCTGCCAGGCGCTCCGCCTGGAGCAATTTCTTTTCCAGGCGCCGTTGTATCGTGACATCCCTTATGATGAAGGTGTAGGTGGTGGCGCCGGCCATCTCCAGAAACGACAAGCTCACTTCTGCCGGAAATCTGTCGCCACCTTTCCGGACGCCCTTCAAGAAGAGGGTATGCCCTATGGGTTGCGAGCCGTTCTTTTCAAGAAAGCTCCGGACATATTGATATTGTTTTCCCTCCTGGGGGGGAATGAGGAGATCCAGTTCCTTGCCCAGGACCTCTTCCCTCGTGTACTCAAAGATCTTCTCCGCTCCGTTGTTGAAGAGAATGATTTTGTGTTGATCGTCGATGACGATGATGGCATCCGTGGCAGTATCCAGGATGGCGCGGAACCGCTTTTCAGAGGCCCTCAGTTGTTTTGACAGCCTCTTGTAGTCGGTTACGTCCCTTGAGATCTCGAGGAAATACTCAATGTCCTCCTCTCCGGTCGTTATGGGGACCATGATCTGGATGAGTTCGCGTTTTTCGCTGCCGGGGACCTTTCGGGACCGGGTGATTTCAACCCTCTTGCCCATCTTCCTGGCGACGACCAGGGGGCAAAACCTGTCATTGACGATGCAGGGGTTGGCAGAATGCTCCTTTACCTCGTAACATTTCCGTCCCACAGCATCCTCCCTGCGCAGACGGTAGGTCGACAGGAAGGTCTGGTTTGCCTCCCTTATGGTAAAGTCGGGATCGATCACCAGGATCTCTTCGCCGCTATTCTCATAGAGGGCCTCCAGGAAAAGGCCCCTTGACCTCAGGGACTTCAACTCCTCCTCTTTCTCCCGAAGGAGCGCCTTCAGGCGGTCCCGATCTCGCGCAGTCCTCTCGGTCTCTTCCGTGCTATTGGTCATGGATCATACCCGGGGTATAAAAGACATATTCATGGGAGAGGATGTCAAACATCGTGTCCGTGGCCTCCCTGATGCTTTCGCAAAGCCGGGTTACGGTCCCTGCATCGCCTATGGTCCGGCGATACTCAACGGGACTGAAAAGGTGATTGTCAATAGGGCAGAGGACCTGATCCAGGGGGCCCTGCCACTTCACGGAAAGCAGGGTCTGGAGGGTCGTGATCTTGTTGTAGAGGTCCCGGATGCCGGAGGTCCTCAAAATGGGGCTCACTTGGTTGATCATGCAATCTACCAGGCCCGCCAGGTAGTAGATATCTCGCATCATGGGCTCGTGGTCCCTGTGGAGGAATATGCTGTGGACCGTGTATCCCACACCACCCTTCAGGGTAAAGCATGGCGGCACCTGCCCGACGGCCTCGTCTTTCCTCTCTTCAAAGCGGGCGCGGCGGTGCTCTTCCAGTCTTGCGGATTGGGACCTCAACATTTGAACGAAGTGCACACTGCCCCAATCCGACCTGCGAAACTCCCACGGCCTTGAGGTGATCAGGTTCTCCGGGGTGGCAGGGCGCCTCTTTTTAAGATTGACGATATGTGCCATGGCTTCTCAGATTATCTAAGGTCTTGGGTGATGTCTTTCATGGACCTCCCTCAGTCTCTCCCTTGTCACATGGGTGTATATCTGTGTCGTGGAGATGTCAGCGTGGCCCAGCATGACCTGCACGGACCTCAAGTCTGCCCCGCCCTCCAGGAGATGGGTGGCAAAGGAATGCCTCAATCCATGGGGGGTGATGTTCTTTTTCAATCCCCCTTTGGCGCCGTACTGCCGGATGATCTTCCAGAACCCCTGCCTGGTCATGGGCGTGCCTCTCAGGGACAGGAAGAGGTATGGGGAAGACCCCTTTGACAGGGTCTTCCGGCCCTCTTCCAGGTAGGATCTCAGGGCCTCGATGGCCTTTTGCCCGATAGGGACGAGTCTCTCCTTTGCCCCTTTGCCAACGGTCCTGACAAAGCCTGCGTCCAGGTTCATGTTGTTGAATTTCATGTCAACCAGTTCGGAGACCCTGAGCCCTGTGGCATAGAGGAGTTCCAGCATGGCCTTGTCCCTCTGGCCGATGGGCCTGGAGCAATCAGGCTGGGACAGGAGAAGGTCCACTTCGTCCCGGGAGAGGACTTCGGGCAGGTTGCGGGGGATCCTGGGGGTTCCGAGGAGCCTGGCCGGATTGGCCTTCATCTGTCTGTCATAGACGAGGAAACGGAAGAACATCTTGATAGAAGAGAGGTTTCTGGCAACGGTCCTGGCGGAGAGGGAGGCACTGATCCCTGAGATGTAATCCGTCACGTCGTCCTGGCTCACCTCGAGGGGCGAGAGGCCCCGTTCCTCCAGGTATTGGGAGAACTTTACCAGATCCCGATTGTAGGAGATCACCGTGTTTTCAGACAGGCCCCGTTCCACCCTAAGGTACCGGATGAATCGATCCACCAGGAGGTCCGTCTGATTGCCGTCAGGCCCCATGGGTCTCCTGTCAAAAATCATAGAAGTGGTCGTTTACCGTGAGGATCCGGGGTCCCCTTTTTCCTACCACCACCATCTCTTCCAACCTGACCCCGCCCAGGCCGGGCACGTAGATACCCGGCTCAACGGTCACCACCATGCCCTCTCGGAGCTTGACCGGTTTTTCCGGCGCCAGCCGGGGGCCTTCGTGGGTCGCAAGACCTACACCATGACCCAGGGAGTGTCCGAAATAGTCCCCGTAACCGGCCTCCCTGATCGTACCCCTGGCCACCGAGTCCGGCAGGGTGCTCTCCACCCCGGGCCGGACCTCTCTGAGGGCTGCCAGCTGGGCCCGGCGAACGACCCGATAGATCTCCCGGAACTTCTTCCGGGGGCGTCCCAGGAAGACGGTACGGGTCATGTCGCAGCAGTATCCGTTGATCTTCAGGCCGACGTCGAGGACAATGGGCTCCCCAGCGCGCACTCTTCGGCTCGTTGGGACCGCGTGTGGCAGGGCGCCGTTGGGGCCTGATGCCACGATGGAGGGAAAGGCCAGTCCCTCGGCACCTGCCTCCCGGACCAGGCGTTCTATTCGCCAGGCGATCTCCCTTTCCCTGTGGCCGGGTGCCATGTCCTTGATGATCTCGTCCAGGATAGCGCTCATGAGGGTTGCTGCCTTTTTCATGGAGGTGATCTCAGAAGGGTCTTTTATCTCCCTCATCTCCTCCACAAGACCATTGATCGGGGTGAGCCGGACCCTCCCGGAGAGCCCCCTGAGTTTCTTGGAGAGGTTGCGGTGGAGTCCCCAGGTGACGTGTTCCGGCTCAAAGCCCAGCCTTTCCGTTCCCAGGTCCTGGATGATTCGCGGGAGGCCTTCAAGGAGCCCCCCCTTTACGGTGATGACCCGAAAATCGGCGGCTTCCCTTTCGGCCTCGAGGGTGTACCTGGAGTCGGTGACCAGCACGTGCCTGGTCCTATTGATGAGGAGGGAGCCGGAGGACTCGTTGGGCTGGCTGTCCTGGGCCCGAAATCCGGAGAGGTATCGCCTGTTTTCCGGCTGGGTTATCCACAGGGTATCGCAGGGAAGATCGGCCAGTTTTTCCCTGAGGGTCTTGAGCCTCTGGCGCTGGTGAGAAGGCTTTTTCATTTCAGTGTCCTCTTAGGCAGTCTAGCAGAGAGACCAACCAATTGCAATTTCCGCCCGCCCAAACCAAAGTGCCCCTCCGAGGGAGTTGTCCTAGAACTGATAGGCAATGGCCAGGCCCACGTTCCCCCTCGATGTCCTGAACAGGTTGAAATGAAACCGATCGGTGAGATTTCGGCGGAAGTCCTCCCGCACCTTGCGGTTATATTTATGCGCGCTGTTGACGGCACTGTAGATGTTTCCCGAGTACCACCCCAGTTCAAGGGCCAGCAGGATCCCGGCCAACACATTCAGGTCCTCATCAAAGGCTTCAATTGAGGCCCAGATAAAGGCCCCGTTCAGAAGCAAGGCCACGAAGCCGTCCTTGTAGCGATTAGAGTAACCATGCCCGAGGCCCGGTAGGATGGCTGCCAAGACACCTGCCTGGGCAGGGCTCTTGCGGGGTAATGCCTCCCCGCTTGGGGCCACCTTTGCGAGGTCCCTGGCACTGGGGTAGAGGGGGCTCTCTTCCCTTACCATCCTGAAGGCATTGGATGCTTCGGTCCACTGGTTGGACTTCAAACGCACCCATCCCAGCCGGTAATAGGCAGCGCTTCTGAGCTCGGGCGAGGGATACGCCTCAATGACCCCTTGAAGGCAGCGTTCCGCTTCTCCGAGGACACCCTGAAGGTAGTAGGTTTCGCCAATGAGGAGGAGGGCCCTTCCGCCCAGGTCATGTCCCGGGTATTTCTCGTAGACATGGCCCAGGGTCTTTCGCGCGAGGGAGTATTTTTTTTCGCCCACGTAACAGAAGCCGACAAGATAACGGGCCTTTGGGACCCTTTCGTCACGGGGAAAGAAATGGATGAACCGCTCGAACTCGGTTATGGCCCGCATATATTCGCCCTTCTCCAGGGTCTCGAGAGCAAAGCGGAAGAGATCGTCGCTGTCAAGGATCACCTCGCCTGACAGGGCGCGGGCCGGCACTGACAAAAGGACAAACATCACCAGGAAACAAAGGATGGATCGAGGTCTTTTCAAGGCCCTTTTCCTTTTTGGAGGCACGCCACGGGTTTGCTGAACAGAATACAACTCATTTCTACCTGGTATGGGCTGAATAAGCAATGCAAAAAAGGGGCACGAAGCATACGGCCACTCGCAATAGTAAACGCCAAAATCCGTGGCCTCGCCCAGGGGCTTTTCTGATTGTTGACAATATCTGCCAGACCACCTAAAATCTGAAAAAAATAGTAATATTAAAAATCAGTTATGGGAGCGGATATCTTTCTCTCCGCCCAGCGGAGACAAGAAACCAAAGTCGGCCCATTCTTGTCATGCCAGTCTATGAATATAGGGCCCTGGACAGGGGCGGCAAAAATCGCAAAGGCATCATTGATGCGGACAGCGCCCTTGCCGCGCGTCAGAAGTTGAGGTCCGCAGGTGTCTTCCCAGTGGAGGTAAGGGAAGCTACTGCCATGCCTGCTGATCAGTCTTCCAGGGCAGTTTCTATTTCACCCCTGTTCAATCGAGTGAAACAGGGGGAACTTGCCGTTGCAACAAGACAGCTTTCCATTCTTCTTGGGGCAGGAGTCAACCTTGTATCGTCTTTGGAGGCGCTCATCGAGCAGCTCAGCAATCCCACCCTGAAAAAAATCATGGCCCAGGTCAAGGAGTCGGTAAACGAGGGCAATAGTTTGGCCCATTCCCTGTCCAGATACCCAAAGGTATTCTCAAATGTATACATAAACATGGTTCGGGCGGGTGAGGCGTCCGGCTCTCTGGAGCTGGTCCTGGAGCGTCTGGCCGAATACAGCGAGCACCAACAGGCACTGAGAAATCGTTTCAAGGCTGCTCTGGCCTATCCCGCTTTCATGTTCTTTGTCGGCACGGTAATCCTCTTTTTCCTTGTGACCTTCATAGTGCCCAATATTACGAAGATATTCAATGAGATGCATCAGACTTTGCCTCTTCCCACTATCATCCTCATCGGAATCAGCAATTTCCTCAGGTCTTCCTGGTGGCTGGTCCTGGCAGCCATAGGGGGCATGATCCTTCTTCTGAGAAGATTCAAGAAGAGCAAAAGGGGTCGGTATGTCTGGGATGAATTGAAGATACGGGTCCCTCTTCTAGGGCCGATTCACGGAAAGATGGCAATAGCCAGGTTCGGGCGGACCCTCGGGAGCCTTCTCCGGAGCGGCGTCCCACTGATCCAGTCCCTCCAGATCGTCCGAAATATCGTCAACAATGTCTTGATTGCACATGTAATAGACGGGGCCATAGAGGAGATTCAGGGCGGCAAGGGCCTGGCAGCTCCCCTCTCTCGGAGCCGATTCTTCCCGCCTGTGGCAAAGCAAATGATTGCTATAGGCGAAAAGAGCGGCAAGTTGGAAGGGATGCTTGATAGAATAGGGGAAATATATGAAAAAGAGGTCGAGACCAGGGTCATGGCATTGACATCCATGCTCGAGCCGGCAATGATTCTCGTCATGGGCGTAGTCATAGGGTTCATCGTGGTCTCGATCCTGCTGCCCATATTCGAGATGAATCAACTGGTCCGTTGACGGACAACCTATAACAGCTAACCAAGGCCTGGTCGAGTCTTACCTCGATGATGGTCATAAGAGAAGGGTGGACAATATGTGGAGAGAGAGAAAGAACAATGAAGGATTTACCCTGATCGAGATTATGATCGTCATTGTCATCTTGAGCATCCTGGCGTGGCAGATTGCCCCCCGGATCATGGGCAAACCGGAAGAGGCCAGGATATTGAAGGCCAAGATGGACATCAGCACCCTGGAGACAGCGCTCAAATTGTACAGGCTGGACAATGGTATGTATCCCTCCACAGAGCAAGGCCTCCAGGCCCTTGTTGAACCTCCCACCATTGGCACAATACCTAGAAAATGGCGCGAAGGCGGTTACCTCGAAAAAGGAAAGATCCCCAAGGACCCGTGGGGGAATGACTATATCTATCTCTCACCGGGTCTTCACGGCGATTTTGACTTGATGTCCTACGGGGCTGACGGCGAGCCAGGGGGCGAAGGAAAGAACGGGGACATAAATAATTGGGAGCTGGAATAGATCTATGGTCTGTGGACTCAATGGTCGGGCAAGAGGCTATACCTACATTGAGCTTGTGGTTGTTATTCTCTTGGTAGCCCTCATGCTTTCTCTGGCCATGCCTCGTATCCGGGATTCCCTTTTGTCTGATGAACTCAAGGGCACGACGCGGAGGCTTGTCGGCCTGATAAGGAATCTCAGGACCGAGGCAGTGGCCAGGGCCGTTGATTTTGCGCTCCACCTCGATCTGGACCAAAACCTTTACTGGGTGGAGTCTTCTTCCATGTCTCCAGAGGAGAGGGCAAGGGAGCAAAAGGAAGCTCGCCCTTTCCCAAAAGGCGTCACGGTCCTGGACGTCTGGCTGAGGGGCTCCGGCAAGATCATGTCAGGAGAGGTTTGGATCACAATAAGCAGAAAGGGATACATCCAGCCCTCAGTGATCCATCTGGCCGCTGAAGATGGGAGAATATTCACCCTCGAGTTGAGCCCCTTCCTGGGCAAAGTGGGTATTTATGAAAGGTATGTCGAATATGAGGAGGTCTAAGGTAAAAGGATCGGTCGGCTTTACCCTCCTTGAAGTCATGATAGCCATGGCCATTATTGCCATAGTATTGACGGCGGTGCTGGGATCCCAGTCCCAGAGCGTGTCCTTTGCCAACGAGGCCAAATTTTATACCACGGCCTCCCTTCTGGCCCAGTCCAAGATGGCTGAGTGGGATGTGATGCCGGAGGAGGAACTGATATCCGATTCAGGAGACTTTGGTGAGGATTTCCCGGGGTATTCCTGGCACGTATCGGTGAGTAACGTGATCCTGGATATGCCCGGGAAGGTGCCAGATTACCTGAAGAGGGTTGACGTTCAGGTCTCCTGGGGCGACGAAGGCATCTACCAATATCGGGTGAGTGCGTTTCGGTTTCTTCCGGAAAGGCAGTGATGAGCTTCAAATCATCAAAGGGGCGATCGGGTTTTACCCTCCTGGAAATAATGATAGCCATGGTTATCTGTGCTGTTGTCTTTTCGGTCATCTATTCTGCTTACAGCGGGACCTTCAGAAACCGGGAAAGGGTGGAATCCCAGGCGAACCTTTATATGGCGGCCCGCATTGCCCTGGAGAGGATGGTAGAAGACCTTGAGTCTGCATATCTCCCACTTGAAATGCAGGATGAAGGGCCTGAAGGCAGTGAACCTGGGTTTGCCGCCTTTGCCGGGGAAGAAACGGAACTTGAGGGCAGGAGAGCCGACACGCTCGAGTTCCTGTCCAGGGCCCACGTCTCCTTTTGGGAAGGGGAAAGGCCCCTGGGAATCGCAAAGATCATCTACCGGGTTAGAAGGCACTCGGATAGCGAGGGTTTTGATCTTTACCGATCCGACAGATCCCCCTTTGAAGGGGAGGATCAAGATGAGGAGGGATTCTTGCTCTGTGAGGGGCTCTATTCCGTGAAATTCTCTTACCACGATGAGGAGGGTGATGCCTATGAGGCCTGGGATTCCAGGGGCGAAGAACACAGGAACAGCTTGCCGCCAAGGGTATCCATTACCCTGGAGTTCTTGGACCCTTCGGATCCTGAAACACCCATAAGGTTTTCCACGAGCGCGTCTCTTCCCGTGGGGGTGCAAGGTGCAGGCGGAAAGGTTTCATAAAAACAGGGATGGCTTTGCCTTGATTCTGACCCTGCTGATCATTAGTCTCATCGTGGTGGTGAGCCTGGAGCTCAACTCCTCCATGAGGTCAGAGCTCCAGGCAGCGGTCAATCTCAAGGATGGCGTAAGCCTGAGATATCTTGCGATGTCGGGGTTGCACTATGCCATGGCAGTCCTCTATGATGACGGGAAGAGAACAGGATTTGATTCCCTAGAGGAAGACTGGGCCGACCCCGGGCTCCTTGAGGAATGGTCGGAAGGAATGTTCACGGAGGGAGGATTTCGCCTCAGGATCATCGACCACTCCGGCAGGATACAGATCAATCAATTGGTTTATGCCGAGGGCGACAAGAAGGGGGCTTACGATCCGGTGCAGAAGGCGATGCTTTCCCGGCTCCTGAGTTCCGAAGAGTTTGCCTTGGAGCCGGATGAGGTGGAGAATATCATCGATGCCATCAAGGATTGGCTGGACCCGGACGGGGAAGTGACCAGGTTCGGTGCGGAGGATTCCTATTACAAGGGCTTGGAACGACCCTATGCCTGCAAGAACGGACCGATCGATTCCCTCGAAGAGCTTCTCCTGGTTAGAGGGATCACGAAAGAGCTATTCTACGGGACAAAGGACAGGCCCGGGATCTTCGATTATCTGACTGCCTGGGGAAATGGAAAAATAAACATCAACACGGCAGAACCCCTGGTGCTCATGGCCCTGTCAAAAGACCTGGACAGGGAGATGGTGGAAGAGATGATTGCCTATCGCAGCAACGAGGACAACGATATCAGCCAGCCGGGATGGTACAAGAAGGTGCCCCAGATGAGCAGCGAGGTTGCCATTGACGATCGGATTACGACCTCGAGCCTTATCTTCGAGATAAAGGTGGAGGCCTTCAAGGACAGGATGCAAAAGCAGTGCGTTGGATTTGTGGCGAGGGGAAAGAACGCCGTTGAAGTCCTCTCTTGGAAGGCGGACTAGGGCAGGTGCCATGCCGGGAAAGCTCCTTTGCCTGGATATCGACCATGATTCCGTTTCAGCGGTGCAGGTGCAGAGCGGGCTGAAGGGATACCGCGTCCTGTCATGCGCCCATGCCGTGGCAGAGGGGGAAGGCAGCTGGGAGGCGGCCCTTCAAGATATCTCCCGGGGCATGGATCTCGCGAGCGATATCTATCGAGTGACCATCCCGGCGGATCAGGCCTCTTACAGAAACCTCCAAATGCCCTTCAGGGAGGTGAAGAAAATCAAACAAACCCTCCCTTTCGAGGTCGAGTCCATGATCCCCTTTCCCGTCGACGAAGTGGTGGTTGATTTCCTGGTCACCGACAGGGCCGAGCAGAGCGAGATCCTGGCCGTTTCGTTGAGGAAGGACTATATAAAGGAATCTTTGGGAAGGTTAAAGGCCTATGGTATTGAGCCTGATTTGCTAGAGATCCGGGGTTTCCCTTTGGTCTCCTGGCTCCTGAAGCGGCAAGCCACACCTGGCGACGGGCTCCTCCTGGATATCGGATTCAGGAGGGCAACCATGGTATTCTTCTTGAGGAGGCGCATCAGCTTGGTTCGCTCATTGCCTCTCAAGAGTGACCCCTCCCCTCGGGGTGATGGAGATTCTGGGCCAGACACCGCAACTCCCAAGCAATTGGCCTCTCGCATGGAATTCCTTTGCAGAGATATTCAAAACACGATGCATGCCTTCAAGTGCGCCAATAAAAGCGCATCAAATCCCCGGAAGATCTTTGTGGCAGGGGATGGGGCCATCCCAGGGGCAGGAGAGATGATCGGCCGTTTCTTTGACCTTCCCGTGGAACAGATAAATGTCCGCCGGGATAAAAGGGTTACCATGGACAAGAAGATAGCCGAGGCCTGGAACCCCCTGTCCATGGATCATGCCCTTGCCCTTGCCCTGCGCGAAGAAAGGAGGGAGGCGGGTCTCAATCTTCTGAAGGACGAGTTCGAGACCAAGGGCCCATATTCTGGTCTGGGAAGGGGAATACGAAAGGTCTCCCTGGCCCTGGCCCTCGTCGCGTGTTTCCTTATGGCCGATCTGGGTGTTGATTACCATCTCATGAAAAAGAGACACGAGGTGCTGGAGGAGAAGATAACAGAGGTCTACAGGGAGACCTTTCCGGAGGCGAGCAGGGTTGTGGATCCCCTCAAACAGATGAAAATTGCCTTGAATGAAGTGAAAGGATCCTCGGTCTTGCTTCCCGGGGGCGACTCCGAGGCCAAGGTTATTGACATCCTGAGGGATATCTCTCTGCGGATCCCTAAATCCATGGATGTGCACCTCACCACCATGGTGATAAACCCTGAAAACGCTCGTGTCAGCGGAGAGACAGACACATTCAATACGGTGGACACTATAAAGGGTCGGTTGGAGTCTAGCCCTCTCTATAAGGAAGTGGTGATCTCTTCGGCCAACCTGGACCGCTCGGGCAAGCGGGTTCAATTTGAGGTAAAGATGGAGAGAAAGAAATAATGTAACATTTTAGCCGTTTGAAAAGCGATTCAGAGAACTCGGTGATGGACGAACGGGGGTGATGATGCCTTTTCTTGCGTTCCGAGCCTCCCGGGCTGGTCTTTTCTGCGAC
>JAFDHO010000129.1 GCA_019308745.1 Deltaproteobacteria bacterium | reverse complement strand
AGCGTAATCCCGGCCTCCTGGGTCTGCTTCAGGCCGGGCACGGTATCGTCTCCGGCGTAGAGAAGAATCTGCCCGGCAAAACATCCGAATACCTCAACCAGACTGTCCTTCACATGTGGCTCACCTCGCCCTGGGGTCACCCGAAGCGGAACCTGTTGGCCGATCCGCCGGAGGTCCTCTCGCCTCGGAAATGGCAGCAATTGGTGGCTGAAATCCGGCGCGTGTTGGAGGAACTGCGCGACCTGGGCACCCCAAATGTACAAGACGTTGCCCTGTGGCAGCGCTGGAGGAAGCAGGCTATCGGGGAAGGCTCCTTCATCCGCCGGGCTTTTCTTTCCACATTAGCAGAAACCCGCTTGCCCAATAACGATGTCACTCTGTGGGATCAATCCTATGTGACCTCTGCCCTATTCAAGAGTGCGGTGGCCGGGGCACTGTTAAACAACAGCTTCCCCTGGGATGACAAGGGCATCAAAGGGAAAGTGCGCTGGCGGCTGCTCACCGTGGCCATTGGCACCGACCACTACGAGGCCCGCGGGGTCAAAATCGGCGACTGGACAGGCGCGCAGGCGTCCATAGAAGAGTTCTTCCGCCGGGTGGCGGAATTGATCGAGGTGGATCTGGCGGTGGGTTCCTTGCTCTACCGGGATAGCGGCGTGGCCGTCTTTTCTTTCCCGGGGGAGCGGTTCGATGAAAGTGTTCCGACCAGGTGGTTGAACGGCTGGGGAAGATGGTTGGAGGAGCAACTAGAAGCGATCGCTCGTGAATTCGACCTAGAAACTCCGCCCCATGTGCGCCTGAGCCAACCCACCCGTTCCCTGGTGCCCATGGCGCAGGAGCGCAGCGAGGCCCGGAAGATCGTGGCCATCCCCGTCCACAAGCAATGGGATATATCCCTTGCTGATGATAGGGGCCACATATGCCCCGTCTGCCAGGTTCGCCTCAACGGCGATCCCACCGATAAAACCCGTCCCTGCCGAGTTTGCCACGACCGTCGCCACCACAGGCGGAAAGTCTGGCTACAGGGTGGCCTGGGGTATGAAACCATCTGGTTCGAGGAGGTAGCCGACCGCAACGGCCGACTGGCCCTGCTTTCCTTCTCCCTGGAACTCGAGCCCTGGCTCTCGGGCGAACGGGTGGACAGCCTCCGTGCCCAAGCGATTCTGGAGTGGGTGAGGTTTAACCCCCAGTTAAGAGGAAATACGCCTAATCCTATTGATCCAAAAAATCCTTTCGAAGACATAACGACCTACATTCGCGGCAAGCTTTCCAGTTTTGATAAAAATGATCCAGTGCTTACGAGCTTACAGGAAGGGTACCGATACGAGTCTGATTGGCCCTCCTTCTTCCAAAAGGTTGTAGAGGACCGTGCTGTTGCTCATGCGTGGGATGCGTTGAGGGCCGATGAACAGGCCAACTGGCTGTCCCACCAACTCTTCTGCAAGCTTCCTTCCCCCGGCCGGGTATACCGCTTCTGGCGCGAGGCGGAGGAATTCTTCGGCGAACTGCTCCGGGAGTTCCGGCAGATGGCCACCCGCAGCGACAATCCTTGGCGCATCAGACGTCTGATACTTAAGCCCCAAACTACCCCCGAAGCGCAGCGGCAGGATCTTATCCTCTACGACGGCCGTTGGCGAGGGCAGCAGATCAGTTTGGTCTATGTGCAAAGTCTAGGCGCCTTCATCACAGCCTCCAACCTAGCCCGGGTGTTGCAGCCTGAGGAGTCCAAAGAGGCCTTTCAAGGAGCGAGGATTTCCCTGGAAGAAGAGGACCAATCAGGCAAGAGACAGGATATGGAGATCAAGGCCGTTAATGAACTGGGCCAGCCCTATCCCCATCTGGGGGTCTACGCACCGGTCATTCCGGTGGAAATCTCGCCCCTGTGCTTCCGGGTGCTGGTGCCATTGGTAGCAGCTTCAGAATGCGTGGACCTGGCCGTTTCGTGGTGGAAGGAACGCTTTGCGCAGGTGTGGGATCGCCTGCCTCTGCGGGTAGGCGTGGTGGCCTTCCCCCGCACGCTTCCATATCAGGCCGTGGTGGAGGCCACTCGCAACCTGGAAAATGCTTGGACGGGTGGAGATGAGACGTGGCGAGTGGAGGAGGCGGAAAGCCGTAACGGCGTGGTAGCGCTCCTCCTGCACCGCACGGACGGCCAGATCACCCTGCGGGTGGTCCCCACCACCATGCCCGACGGCCGGGAGGACGTGTTCTATACCAACGTTGTCGTGGAGGACCGAGAGCTGCGTTTCCCGCGCGACTTCCGCCATCCCCAGGACGGCCGCATTTACCGCCACGTGGCTGACCTGCGTCCGGGCGACGGCATCAAGGTGAGTCCTGCACGCATAATAACCCTCTTCATGGACAGCACCGCGACCCGATTCGCCGACCTGGATGTGCATTACCTGGAGGCGTGGGTTCAGATGCGAGAGACCTGGCGACTTCTCACACGGGTTGCTCCCAGCCAGACCGCCCTCCAGCGATTGCGAAGCGATCTTGCGAGCTTGGAAAGGGACTGGAAAATGCCCACAGCAGACAAGGCGGCTCGCGGTGATTTATTCAAAGAAACAGTCCAGAGCCTTTTGTTTCATCACTTGAGGGCTCGAGGGTCTGCACTGGAAACCCTGACAGAGGCCGTGATGGATGGCCTGCTTTCTTTGACTCTGGATTGGCATATGTCGGCTTTGAAAGAAAGTTTTTCATAAGGGGGAACAAACCATGGCGAGTTACGAAAAATTCCTTCAGGTCGGTCTTGCCCTTGAGCCCATCCACGTGGGCACTGGTGGCACGCGCATCGGCCGAGTAGACCTGAGCATCGTCCGTGATCCTGTCACCCAGGTGCCCAAAATCCCTGGTTCCAGCCTGGCCGGTGTGTACCGAACCTACGTGGCGATGGCGGAACATGAAAAAAACTCGAATCGCCAAATCAATAACAAGGACTGGCCTATTTATCCGAATTGCGGAGGATTAGGTGAATCTCAAGAAAAACAGGCCAAGACAAAGGGTGAAAAAAAGTACCGGCGTGGGCACTGTGGAAAGGGTAACTGTCCGGTTTGCACGGTTTTCGGCTTCGCTAAAGGGAAAGATCAGGAAGGCGGTTTTGCCGGCTTGGCGGCCTTCACCGATGCCCACGTGCTCCTCTTCCCCGTGCCCACCCGCCAGGGGCCCCGCTGGATCACATGCCCAGACGCCCTCCGGTTAATCTGCGTGGAGGTCGCCGGAGTGGCCGATGATGCTTTGTATTTGGACGACGAAGCCGGAAACCCTCTCAACCTGGGTTGGTTGCTGCTGGAAACGCGGAAGTGCAATCAAATGGATACAATCAAGTCGAAACTGGGCGGTCTGAATGTTCCCGATTACATCCGCAACCCACTGGCCTTGGTGCCCGACCGACTTTTTCCCCATGTCGTCAACAGCAATCTGGAGGTGCGGACTTCAGTTTCCATCAACCCGGAGACCGGCGCGGCCGAAGATAAGGCCCTTTTCTCCTACGAGGCGCTTCCCCGCGGCACGGTGCTGATGTGGGAGATCGTCGTCAAGAATCCACAGCATTTCCGCATTGGTAACCAGCCTATTACCGCCGTCACCACTCCCGCTAATGTTCACGAAAAGGCCAGACAGGCCCACCCCTACCTGGAGCACCTCGGCATCGGCGGCATGGGCACGCGGGGCATGGGAAGGGTGCGGGTGATTTATTATAACAAGCGGTCAGATACAGGTTCCGTAACTTGTAGTGAGAGCCAGCCTTCTCAAGACGAAGTCGAATCAGAAACACGGACCCAGGAGGTGGGCGGCCATGAATGAAAATCGTATGACCAACCTGGACGTCCAATGCGCGGAACTGGGGTGCGAATTGGCCAGCACTTCCGGAATGGAGGAAAAAGCCATCAATGCAGCGCTGGCCGTGCTGGAAGAGCAGGGGCCATACGCCATGTTTCTCTACCTCCAGGCCCGGCATAGCAACGTGGTCAGTGACATCAACACCAAAGCCCTGAACTTTCTGCGAGACATCTTTAACGACCAGCTTAATGGGGCAAACAACATCCTGGAGGCCATAAAGAAACTGGCGGAGAACCTTGACGACCTCCTCTTTGCCCGGGATCTCTTACGCACGGCCCTTTCCTACGCACGTTATCACCTGAAAGCCAAAGGAGGCGGCACATCATGAGCTGGACGCTTTACCGCTGGGTCTGGAAACTGCGCTCACCCTTGCACATCGGCCTGACACGGGCCGGCTCGCTGAACCGCACGCGGCTTTACATCCCTGCCCGCAACATGTGGGCGGCGTTGACCGCCGAAATCGCCCGGCAGCAGGCCGGTACCGATTTTCCGGATTACGAGGATACCGGTCAGAAGCTTCAAGAGCATGCTCGTTTCACCTACCTTTTCCCAGCCGAAAGAGTAGACAGCCACTGGCGAGCCTGGCTCCCGCGTTATGAAAAGGACTACGGCCTGCGTTGGCATCGGGAAGATGGCGGTGTTGAGCCTCTGCCTGATCGACGCTTCCGCCGGCGCCTCCTCCATACCCGACCGACCACGGCCATTGCACACAGTTCCGGGGCGGCCGAAGAGGGCACGTTACGGGAGGTCGAGTGTATTGTCGAATGCTGGCGCCCGCAACTAGTCCAAGATCAGAGTGGCCCATCTCCGGTGGCCTTTGTGGGATATATATTCCTGAAAGACACCTTACCTCTAGCCATGCAAAATTTACTGAAGGAGCTGGGGGAGATTTTCATGGGCGGTGAAACACGGTATGGCTTTGGCCACTTGTCTCTGCTTCCCCATAGCCCACAAAAACCCTGGCAACATACAAGCGACTGTTTCTGGGCTCAGGTGAATTTCAACGCAGACAATCCCGTGATTGAGGGACTACACCATGTGCTTGCCCACACTCATCAAGATCGGAACCCAGTAAAGATGGGAGCATGGGAATTGCTCGTCCAATGGAATTGGGGCACGTTTCAAAACCAGGCATCGCCCTTCTGGGCTCCGGGCTCCCAAGTCGGAAATGATGTTCGTTTCAATATACTGGATTCTGGTCTGTGGCAGGCTCAGGAGTAGACAATTCATTCGATGAAGATGGGAAAAACCGAAAATGCCCTTAGCTCAGTAATCCGAAAACAGCGGAGAGGCGAAATGCAAGAACAGCACCATCAGCGGTCCAAAAATAATATCGGCGCTCCCTTTTTCGCTGTCGGAATGGGGAGAACATCTCTTACGTTCAGTGCAAGTCTGCGCCGGTGCTCCACGAGAAACAAGAAGCCGCTGGCGCAACCTTATCGCTGTGGCCTTGGTGGCCGAACGCCACGTCCGCTGCGGCTATTTCCCTCCACACATTCGGCTGAAACCGGTGGCTGGTGCCATTCCACCCCGCTATGAAGTGGCCGAGGTGGTGGACCTTCAGGCCCTCCGCGAAGCTGCACGGCAGAGGAGGACAACAATTGTCAGTTTATGAATGGAGGGGAATTGAAAATAAGCTGATATAAGAGCAATTTCTTGGAAAGGAGGCAGTTGAATGCCGTCGTTTACTGGACATCCCTTGGTCGATGTGGTCCTTGCCACGATTACGGCCTTTGCAGGCAAGACGCGGCGTGAAGACCTGACCAAAAAAGACTATGATGCCATTGTCGGTTACGTTCATTGGAAAGGAAAAAAATTGGAAAATTCCGGAGGCGGTTTCAAAACAGCGGTAGGAAAGCACAATGGGGCATGAGCAAGCAATGAATGAAGCCTTTGCTAGGATTTTCCAGGTACATGGCCCGTATGGTCGTTTTCAAATCGAGCCAGCCAAACATCTTCTTGCAGGGCGAAACGTGATCCTGCAGGCCCCAACTGGCTCAGGGAAGACCAAAGCCGCCTTGTTTCCCTATCTCTTCGCCCGAGTTGATGGCCTGGATCTCCCACAGAAGCTGCTTTACTGCGTGCCCATGCGGGTACTGGCCAGGAGTTTCTATGAAGACCTGAAGAATAATACAACCCACGCGGAATTCGATGCTCGCCTACAGACCGGAGAACAACAGGATGATCGCAAGTTAGAGGGAGATATCACTTTTGCCACTATTGACCAAGTTCTCTCTAGTTTTCTGAACATCCCTTACTCCTTGAGCCTGCGTCAGGGAAATGTGAACGCGGGAACTGTGGTCTCCTCTTATCTGGTTTTTGACGAGTTTCACTTGCTCGATCCTGGTTCTACCCTCCCCACCGCCCTAGAGATGCTGCGCATGCTGAAGGGGGTCACGCCCTTCGTCCTGATGACGGCCACTTTTTCCAGGGAGATGCTCGATCGGTTGGCTTCTCTACTGGATGCCGAGGTGGTCACCGCCAGCAATGACGAGCTCCAAAGGATCCCCACCCAAAAGGATAAGGTGCGGTGGTTTCACCGGATAGATGCGCCACTTACAGCCGAGGCTGTGTTACAGGATCATAGCACCCGCTCCATTGCCATTTGCAACACGGTGGAACGTGCCCAGGACCTTTTCGAGGAGCTCCGCGCCCAAGCCGACTCGGGCACCCAAGTTATCCTGATTCATTCCCGATTCCTCAGGGAACATAGGCGAAAGAAGGAAGACGCGGTGCGGCGCTTCTTTTCCAAGGATGGGGATAAGGGTGGGAGCATTATCTTGGTGGCTACTCAAGTGATTGAGGTAGGATTGGACATTACGTGCCAGGTGATGCATACCGAAGTCGCACCTGCCAGCACTATCCTGCAGCGGGCTGGCCGTTGTGCCCGCTTCGAGGGTGAAAAGGGCGATGTCTACATTTACCAGGTGCCCTTGAACCGAAAAGATGAGCCTAATTACGCTCCCTATCTTGGCGAACAGGCAACTTTATCGGGGAAGACTTGGGAAGCATTACTCTTGTTTGCTGGCGAGAATATCGATTTTGTAGCCGAGCAGCGTCTGGTAAACCAAGTCCACGCTGAGACCGATGGCCGGATGCTCGATGGGCTGGAACAGGCTCGCTACGCTCATCGCCAGGAAATAAACAGGGCCATTGGACAACAGGAGATGGGACTGGCTCGAGACCTGATCCGTAACGACGATTCCGTTACTGTACTGGTGCATCCGAGCCCGTCGGTGATTGAAAATCCTCACGACCTGGAAGGCTTCTCGCTATTCTTTGGCACGCTGCATGGGCAATTCAAAGAGTGGAAAGAGGCCAGCCTGCCCAACGAAGAGATTCCCTGGCTGCTTAAGTACCCCCAAGAGCAAGATGGCTGGGAAGGCGAGGACCGTGCGATTCACTATGACTGGATAGAGGTCATAAAACATCAGGAGATAAAGCGCTCAGCCATTCACGTAGTAAACCCTCGCTTGGTCCGGTATGACTCTGAGATGGGCTTCCGTTTCGCCCGTGGTGGAGGCTTCCAATCCCCATTTCAGAGGGGTCAGGTGGAAAAAGCAAGAAGAGAATGGCAGCGTGGCTACCGCCGGGAAAGTTACCAGGAACATGTCCAAAAGATGCTGGCTGTCTACCGGGACAGATTATCCAGAGAGATAGCCTACGCCGCCAACCGGCTGGAGCAGCAAATGGACCTGCCAGCGGGATCGCTAGAGCGGGCGGTTCGTCTGACCATTGCCTTGCACGATGTGGGCAAGATGGATCTTCGCTGGCAGGGCTGGGCCCACGAGTGGCAAAAGCGGATCGGTGCACCGGTGTCAGAGGACTACATGCTGGCCCATACCGACTATAACTCTGATGATCCTCGCCATCGGAGCGTCGAGGCCGAGATGCCTAGTTCCCGCCCCCCCCACGCGGCCGAGGGCGCAGTAGCGGTGTTCAGAGTGCTGCACCAACTCCTGGGGACACCGGGACAGGATGATCCGCGCTTCAAGCTGATGAAGGCCATATTTACCGCTATTGCCCGGCACCACTCGCCGAGGGCAGATAGTTACAGAGGCTTTACTCTACACCAGGCCGCCGGGAAAGCGTTGGCCCAGGTCCTGGCAGGTCTTGATGCCAGCGGACAGGCCAACAAGGTCCTGGTGACGAGCAAGCGTCCCCAGCCTATCACCAGTCTTATGGTGCAACCTGATGCCAGAGACGAACTTTTAGCTTATTTCCTCATCGTGCGGGCCCTCCGGCTGGCAGACCAGGGGGCCGCTGTCAACGAATAGGGAACGAATAAACGAATGATGGCGGAGGAGCAAGAGACAATGTATCAAGACACTTACTATGTGGATAAGCGCACGGGCACTTTTGCCGATTTGTTTGTGGCCTATGGCCTGGCGACGCTACTCGATAGCGTCTTAGCTCACTTTGCAGAGGGTGATCGGTGGGTGCGGATCCGGGATATGGGGCCGTATTATGCTGTCGAGCTCAGCAACCTGTTGCAGGAAGAGTGGCTAGACAAGGCGCCTTTCCAGGCTTTGGTCCCCTACATCCAGACCAGCCGGAGTGATCCGGAGGTTTTGACAAGCTTGCCTGCCTCCATGACCGTGGACTATCAGCAGGAGTGGGATAAGTTCCGACAATACACAAGCAACCCCCAAGAGATGCGGAGCAAGATGCCCGAAGAGCAGATTGCCCAGATGAAACCGCATCCCCAGTTCCCCATTTTCGCCTGGGTGGGGGAACGACGGATGCAGGCCCTGGGCTCGTACAATAACCTGATCCTGCGCTGGCAAAGTCTGGCCCCTTATTTTGCCGAGAACTTGCGCCACATCCTGATGCTCTGCGCGACACCTCAAAATGAAAAGGAGGCCGTGAGAAAATCGTGGTGCAAGCGTATGAAGAAACTGGGAGTAAAGGACGATGGAAAGGCCACTCTCGTTCAGCTTTTTAATCCAACCCAAGGCAAAGGTCAAAATTTCCCAAAGCCTTTCTTGTCAACAACTTATATGCGCAGTGCGGGTATCAACTTAGAGGGGTTTTGGTTGCTGGAGTACCTTAAGGCGGTTGGGATGTACCATTGCGCCGTACCACGGGTGGTTAAAATCGGGGGGAAATTCTCCGGTGACTACAAGACCTATGCCCCGGCTCCGGTGAACATGCGTTTGAAGGCTAACAACGCCGTCCTAGCTGCTTTCCAAGAAGCTCTGTGGAACGATACTGCCGTAAAAATGGATATCCTGGCTGCCCTGCGCTACACCAGATGCTTCTTGGACTATTGTCAGGTGGCCAAAGAAGCCGACCTCATGGTTGAACTGTTTGGGCAGGGACCGGAGGACTTTGTGGCCGGGATGTACGTGGCCTACTACAAGAGCCTGGGCCAGGCCGCTGCAGTAATGAACCTTTCTTTCATCGAGCTGCCCCGCTGGATGCGGGTGGAGTCGCTAGACGATGTAAACACTTACAAGGAGGTGATTGAGGAGCACGAGAACATTATTAACACCATTGATGAGGAGAAAGGAGGATACGACCTGCTGGTATACTACCGGGATTTTCTCTCCAGCGGGAGGTGGGATGCCTTCTTCGACTTCACCGCCGCCTACAGCCAATTCCTGATGCGGGAATTGGACCGAGAACATTACTGGGTAAGGCCGTTCACCACAAGAAATCTGGAGGTGTTGATCATGAAAAGCAACGAACCATTGGGGCTCATTTTCAAAAGCGCAGGTTTTCGCAACATCGCCGAAGCCATCCGCCGCAGCACCATTATCCCCCAGTACCGTGGGCGAGGCGAAAGCGAGTACGATATCCGCTATGGCCTGGGGCAGGAACTCAGGCGCAAGGCCCTTTACAACGACGAGTTCATCGCCGCCTTGAGTGAGTTCATGCAGAGCTATAATGCCGAGAACGCCCGTGTCTACGAGAAGACCGGGAAACAGTATCGCAAGAACATCCTGACCACCGACGTGGAGGATGTCGTGCGCCTGGTGGATAAGTATGGAGCCACCACCGTCGGCAACCTACTGATCGCCTTTGGCTATGCTAGAGATCCTAAGGAGGAAGAAGAAGTTAAAAGCGATTAATTCGCAACGAATCTAAGGAGGGATCAAAATGAACGAAAAGCAAAATGTCTATTCCCTTTCCATCTGCGGGCGGGCCATCCTGGACATGCACTCCCTGAATAATGAGGGAGGTGAGGGAAACCAGATTGCCACGCGGATGGTGAACGTCGTCTACCGAGACCGGGCCAGTGGTGAGTACAAGCTGGCTACCGTCAACGCCGTCTCTGGGGACATGTTCAAGCACATCCAGGCTGAACACCTGTATTTGCTGGCGAAGGGGAAGCTGCCTCTGTGCCAGGGCTGTCAGAAGTTCAGCGCTAGTCGGATCTTGGACGATAGCGATTTTATGGGAAAACTTGCTAAGACGGATAGTGAAGTTATCAATGACTTACTAAGGAAATGCATTATTGATGACTTGGCAGGTAATCTTATTGCAAGAGGGAATCGAGCAATACCTCGAAAATCAGTAGCCGAATTCGGGTGGGTAGTTGGCGTACCAGACTACACTACCACTGAAAGTTACTTCCACGTGCGTTATGCAGCCGAACGCGGTAAGAGAGTCGAAGAGGAACAACAGCAAGCCATCTTTCACCGTCCGGCCAGCTCTGGTGTTTATGCCATCGTTGCCAACTTTGAGATGGCCCGCATTGGCTTCAACGACATATCCCAGCAGTATTCCGTGGCCGATGAAGAGCGAGAAAACCGCTACCTGGCCTTCTTGGAAAGTATCCTTTACACCTTCATCGAGCCCAACGGAGCCATGCGGGGTACCCAGAACCCACACATCGTGGAATTCGAGGGGGTGGCCACCGTGACCAGCCAAGTAATGCCTGCTCCTGCCCTGAGCCCCCTGGACGAGGACTACCGCCAGGAAGTGGAGAAGGTGGCCGGGGCCCTGAGCGGCCTGAAACCGGGAGCCGTGACCGTCCATCGCTTCGACACCATGGGTCAGTTTGCCGAGGTGATGAAAGGACTCATCCAGCACACCCAGCCCTACAAGCTGGCCTGGTAGGAGGTCACCGCCATGTGGCTTATTGCCGAATATCAGCCAGTTACCCTGTTCTCGTTTCGGTCAGGGATAGCTACATCTTCGGGAGCGAAGACGCTGTTCTTGCCCACCCCATTTGCCATTCGCACCGCTCTCCTGGACGCGGCTATACGTACTAATGGACTGGCAGCGGGTGCAGCGGCTTTTGCCTGGATCAAGAAACTTTCTATAGCTGTGCGCGGGCCGGAGCGAATAGTGGTCACTAATCTTTTTACCAAAATTCTCAAGCCTACGCGCAAAAAAGAGTCTGAACACAGGATGGACCGCACGATCGCTTTTAGGGAGTATGCACAACTGGAGGGAAGCTTGGCCCTTGCTTTTGGCGTGCCCAGGGACACCGACATCATGGAGCTATCTGCATTGTTGAGGCAAATCAACTATTTTGGCAAGAGAGGAAGTTTCTTCCAATTAGTAACGGCACCCCATACGGCGAAAAAACTGCCTGAAGGATTTGTTGAGATGGACGGGGTGTACATAAAAGATACCATGATAAGGGCCAGGGGCACGGAGGCGTTCGTTCTTGGGATTATGCAGATGATGGACGACTGGGGAGAGAATCTTACGTTTGAAAAGATCGATATCCATACGGACAAGAAGATAGAACTTATCAAGGATCGAGTGCGCAAAGGTGTTTTGATTCCCTACCGTCTTGTTAGATCCAGCAAAGGCTTTAGCTACTATGAGCGCGTATAAGCGGATGATCTGTTATGGGTACAAAGAGTAGTGGCATCTGCCCCCTCTGGCACCTGAGGTTCACCCTGGAGCCGGAGGAGCCCATCCGTCTTCCCCGGATGAACAAGGGGATCACCTTGCGGGGGGCCTTTGGAACATCTCTTAGAAA
>JAFDHO010000128.1 GCA_019308745.1 Deltaproteobacteria bacterium | reverse complement strand
TGGCAAGAGCTTTGCTGAAGACGAGATGATCATTGCTCTTGGTGTTACGGTGCATGGAGAGAAGGTGGTCCTTGGTTTTGTCCAAAGTGGCACGGAGAATGAAAGAGTTATCAAGGGGTTTCTCAACTCCCTGATTGAGCGTGGTCTGAATGTAGAAGGGGGGCTGTTATGTGCCATAGATGGCAGTAAGGGGTTGTACTCAGGGATTAGAAGGGTGTTCAGAGACAAGGCATTGATCCAGCGTTGTCAGTGGCACAAGCGTGAGAACGCGGTAAGCTACCTTCCTAAAGCAATTCAAGATACATGGCGGAGGAAGCTTCAGAGGGCCTATGAGAAGCCGACATATGAGGAGGCTAGGGCGGAGTTGAACAGGCTGAAAAACGAGCTGATGCTTATAAACCGCTCGGCTGCCTCCTCTCTTGAAGAAGGATTGGAAGAGACACTCACCCTCCATCGGCCGGGGCTCTTCAAGGAACTGGGGAGAAGTCTAAAGACCACAAATTGTCTTGAGTCCTTGATGTCCCTTCTGGAAGCATACACGGGTAAAGTGGATTACTGGAGGAACTCTTTACAGAAACACCGATGGGTAGCCAGTGCATTGATTGAGATTGAGCCTAGGTTGCGGAAAATAAAGGGCTATAGGTGGTTGCCCATGCCAAGGGAAACGATCAGAGAGGAGTTGGATTTGGCCAGAGAGGCGGCATAATGGGAGTCAGAGCCACTTCAAGAATTTCAAGGAAAAATGGGATTGACTCAGAACAATTCCAGGGTAATGTTTGGGAAATGGGGTAAACTACGTATTTTTTGAAAGAAAATACCGGATTTTGAATTCTTGACCTTGCATGCAAGGGAAGCGCAGCCTTGGCTTCTTTACTAAAATACCGTTCTGTTATATGATAGGCCACAAAATGTGAGGAGGTGACCTGTTGGCATTTTGGGAGCGCATGACCGCAAAAGTCCTTGGTGTTTTTGGCATTCGGAGCGTCAAGAGCAAGATCATCGTATTTGCCGCTGTCGCCACCTTGATCCCTTCCATCGCCATGGGATGGCTCTCCTATGTCAATAACAAGAGGTTTTTGAGTCAGAGCATCACCCAGGAACTGCAGAGCGTTACCTCCCATGCTTCACGGGAAATCGATCTGTGGTTGAAGGAAAGGATATATGATGTTCGGGTCTTCTCCGGATCTTATGTAATCTCGGAAAACCTGGAGAAGATCAATAGACCGAAACTGTCCCGGCGGGAGAAAAGGGTCGCGGTTAGCCGAATAGGGGACTATCTGAAGTCGGTGAAGGCCAAGTTTGAAGACTACGAAGAATTGCTGGTAAGCGATTTGAAGGGAAACATCATTGCTACCAGTTCCCCCAGGAAGACAAGCCTGGCCCTTCCCAGGGGGTGGGAAAGGGCCGCCCTAAAAGGGGACCTCATCATAGGTGATCCCGGATGGGACGAATCCCTCGATGCGGGTTTAATGATCTTGGCAGTGCCCATCATCTCCACGGGAGAGAGAGTGCTCGGCGTGCTCGCAGCAAAACTCAATTTCATCACTATCAACAGGATCCTGGGGAACTATCGAATAAAGGAGACAGGGGAACTCTATGTCGTTACGCTAAAGGGGATACTCTTGGCCAGCACCCGCCCTTTAGAGTCAGGGTTCATGAAGACCGATATGGCCATGGTTGTTGCAAATAAGCTCTTTTCAAATGAAGCAATGATCCTGAATTATGAGAACTACAGACGTGTTGAGGTAGTGGGAACGCTCAGGAAGATAGCCCAGGTGGGCTGGGGTGTTGTGGCTGAAAAGGAAAGGGGCGAGGCCTATGCTGAGATTTTCAGGCTCCGGAATGTCACCATCGGCTTTACAGTGGGAATACTGTGTATCATTGGGATCGGGGCATACCTCCTTGGGCTCACGATTGTTACCCCGCTGAACAGACTCACAGAGGGAGCGGACAAGGTGGCCGCCGGGGACTTGGAAATTGAGGTTCCCGTGGTTTCTCGAGATGAGTTGGGCTTCATGACCAACGTGTTTAATCACATGGTAGGACAACTCCGCAAGGGAAGGGATGAACTTGCCGCCATAAACGAGACCCTGAAGGAAAAAAACATTGAACTGCAAGAGCTATCCGTTCGAGACGGTCTCACCGGTCTTTTCAACAGGAAACATCTGACAGGGACGCTCAAAAACGAGATAGCCCGGGCAAAGAGGCATAAACATTCCTTTGGGGTCCTTATGATAGACATTGATCATTTCAAACAATACAATGATGAATACGGGCACCTTGCAGGGGATGAGGTCCTCAAAAGGATGGCGGATAGCTTCAAGAAATCAACCAGGGAGTGTGACTATGCTGCCAGGTACGGAGGAGAAGAGTTCTTGATCATGATGCCTGAAACGGGTGAAGCCAGGGCCGTTGAGGCGGCGGAGCGCATCAGGAGCGTGATTGAGAAGGAACAGTTTAGTTTGAAGGATGAAACTTTACGACTCACAATCAGCATAGGTGTGGCGACATACCCGCAACACGGGAGCAATCCTGATTCGTTGATTGATGCGGCGGATAATGCCCTCTATGAGGCAAAGGAGAGTGGCCGAAACCGTGTGGTCCTTGCTGGAAAGATGTCCGGAAAGAAGAAGGGGAAGACGGCAAGGAAAAAATGATTGCGCCTACCGGCCCTTTACCAACTCTTGAAAGATCCAACCCTTTACGCCGCTCTCGGTCTTGACGTTTATCCATTCATCCATGCGGGAATATCCCACCAGAGCAACCCCGGGCTTCAAGGTGGATACTATCTTGTAGTTCAGGCCGGGACCTTCCCGCAGGTTGCTCGTCTTGGACACGCGGAGTGAAATGGGAACCGAGAAGGGAATTTCGCCGGGGAGGGGTTTCATCGGATCGGCCTTTGTATGGAGTTGGACGTCCTTCAGGTGACCCTTGGCCTGGTTGGCGAGGTAGAGGGCCCCGCCATAGTTCCCCTTTTCAAACTCCTTGTAACTCATTTTGAGCAATTGCTCGGCTCGGGAGATGGATGGATCGTCTTTATTCAGGTGTCCTCGTTTCTTCAAGGCCTTTAGAGCGATTTCGGTCTCTGCCATGTTCGAAGCGGCTTCGGCCCTTGATTCAAGGCTTCTTAGTTTGGCCTTTGCCCTGACCACTTCCTGAATGGCCTCGGCCAATTGCTCCTGCAAGGAGGCCCGCTGCTTCTCAAGATCCTTGACCTCGGTTTCCTTTTCAAGGAGGCGCAATCGGAGGAGGTTGAGTTCTTTTTCAAGGCCCTTTCTGGTTTCCTCAAGGGGTTTGACGGAGCGTTTCAATTTCGCGTATTGCTGCTTGCAGGCATGGACCTCTTTTCTTAGCCTCTGATTATCGTCAACCAAGGCTCTATCCTGTCCTTGATAGATGTCCTGTTTCTCGGAGAGGCTCTTATCTCCCGGAACACATGAAAAGGACATTGCAACCGCGGCAAGCACTGATAAAGGAAAGGCTAAGGATTTAAGTCGAAGAAGAGTTTGCATTTTCACTTCCTATAATCTTCATAAAAATTTCGCATTTAAAATAATTATAGGATAGTTTGCACGGTGGGTCAACAGGCAAATGATCCATTATCTCACACAGGGGATGGTTGACCCGATATGCTGAGCCGCCTACAGGCTTCATTGACTTTGTGCACGGGTTTTGTTATTTGTTTTCTTGTTTGGCATCGGGACCGTGAATATCCGAATGCCGGCTTGCTTGGGTGAAGGATAGAGCTATCAGAGGGCAGGATCTCTAGGCTCTCAAAGCACGGATATCACTGACCGGAAGGGGCACTTTAGATGTCGCTGATATCAGCGAAGAGATCCTGAGGTCCGCAGATATTGTCAAGGGAGACACGAGGGCTGCGGCGAGTATCCTGAAGGAAGAATTCGGCGTGAATTAACGAGTGGCGATCGGGGATACTTTGCCTCCTTTCGCAAACGCAAAGGGCTTTTGTTGTATGAAAAGTGAAGTCGTGCTGGGCATTGATGGAATGACACTGGAAGACCTGGTGTCGATAGCAAGGGACAATGCCAGGGTCAAGATCTCTGAGGATTCAATAGGGCGAATCAATGAGGCGCGGAGATTGATAGAAGGGTGGGTGCGCGAGGGAAGGATCATCTATGGAATAACCACAGGGTTCGGGGCACTGAGTGACGTAATTATTTCCGGAGAAGATACAAAACAGCTTCAGAAAAATATTTTGATGAGTCACGCAGCTGGAGTAGGACCACCCATGGACAGGGAAATCGTACGTGCCATTACGGCACTGCGGATCAAGGATTTTGCCAGGGGCAACTCCGGGATAAGGCTTGAGACCGTGGAGCATCTCCTGGCCTTGCTCAACCAGGATATATCCCCGGTGATACCTGAAAAGGGGTCTGTAGGGGCAAGTGGCGACCTGGCGCCCTTGGCGCACCTTGGCCTTGTGCTTATCGGACTTGGAGAGGCCTTTGTCAATGGCAAGAGGGTTGAGGGCGAAAGGGCCCTGAAAGAAGGGGGTTTGACCCCGTTGAAGCTCCAGGCAGGGGAGGGGTTGGCCCTTGTTAACGGGACCCAGGCCATGACTGCCATAGGAGGTCTTGCGACCTATGATGCTGATCGGCTGGCCAAGACAACGGATATCGCTGCCGCAATGAGCCTGGAAGTGCTCATGGGGAGCAGGACTGAATTTGATCCCTTGATCCATCAGGTGAGACCTCATCCGGGTCAAGCCGGTTCTGCAGACAACATGCAAAGGATGACCAGGGACAGCGAAATAATCACCAGCCACAAGGATTGCGGCAGGATACAGGACGCCTATACCCTCAGATGTTCGCCCCAGGTGCATGGGGCGAGCAAGGACGTCATAGGCTTTGTAAAGGCCACAATAGAAACAGAGATGAACTCCTCCACCAACAACCCCCTGGTATTCCCCGAGACCCGGGGGTTCCTGCTGGGTGGCAATTTCCACGGGCAACCCGTGGCCGTCGCCATGGACAGCCTCTCCATAGCGGTCTCCGAGCTTGCAAATATCTCAGAGAGGCGCATTGAAAGGCTGGTGAACCCCCAGCTGAGCGGTCTCCCCGCTTTCCTTGTCAGCGACGGAGGGCTGAATTCCGGTTTCATGATTGCCCAATACACGGCCGCAGCGCTGGTATCTGAAAACAAGATCCTGAGCCACCCCGCATCCGTGGACTCTATCCCTACGTCCGCCAACAAGGAAGATCATGTCTCCTTCGGAACCATAGCGGCGAGGAAATGCAGGGAAGTGGTAAAGAACGCTGAGCATGTCCTTGCCATCGAACTGTTGTGCGGGGCCCAGGCCATGGATCTTTTCACGAACATGAAGCCGGGCGAGGGGACTCTTGCGGCCTATAGGCTTATCAGGGAAAAGGTCCCCCGCCTGGAGAGAGACAGGGTCCTGGCTGACGACATAGGGGAAATAACCCGGTTGCTAAGAAGCGGGGACCTGCTGGAGTGCGTGGAGAGGGTCATTGGGAAGTTCAACTAAATGCTCGGCTTTGAGTAACGAACACGAAAAGGAGACCACAAAATGAAACAAGGGGCCAGAGAGAAACTGATCCAGGATCTCAAGATAGGATGTGGCAGGCCGCGTCCGGTGAGGGCGCCCAGGGGTAACAGTCTGCACTGCAAGGGATGGCACCAGGAGGCGGCCCTGAGAATGCTGTGCAACAACCTCGATCCGGATACCGGAGAGAAACCTGATGAGTTGATCGTATACGGGGGAGCCGGAAAAGCTGCACGCAACTGGCACTGTTTTGATGCCATCGTAAGGTCCCTGTTGGACCTGGAAAATGATGAGACACTGCGGATCCTCAAGACCAGCTTTCTTGCGCCAAGGGTCCTCATTGCCAATTCCAATATTGTCCCCCATTGGGCCAACTGGGAAACCTTCCATGAGCTGGACAAGAGAGGCCTCATGATGTACGGGCAGATGACGGCGGGTTCCTGGATCTACATAGGCACCCAGGGGATCCTGCAGGGGACATACGAGACGTTTGCGGCCCTGGCGGAAAAGCACTTTGACGGGGATTTGAGGGGGCGCGTCGTGGTTACCGGGGGTCTCGGGGGAATGGGAGGGGCACAGCCCCTGGCCGTTACATTGAATGGGGGGGTGATTCTGTGTGTCGAGGTGGACAGGGAAAGGATCCGGAGACGGCTCGATACCCGTTACCTGGACAGGATGGAAGAGGATCTGGACAGGGCGATCGCTGCGGCCAGGAAAGCTGCAGAGGAAAAGAGGCCCTTATCCATAGGCATACTGGGCAATGCGGCGGAAATACTCCCTGAAATGGTCAGGAAGGGTTTTGTTCCTGATGTTGTGACAGACCAGACGAGCGCCCATGATGAGTTGAACGGCTACGTACCATCTGGGATCTCCTACGAGGAGGCATTGGAGTTGAGAAAGAAAGATCCCAAGAGGTATATGGAGATGGCCATCGAATCCATGGCCGTCCATTGCCGCGCGATATTGGAGATGAAAAGCAAGGGTGCGGTCGCCTTTGATTACGGGAACAACCTTCGGGCACAGGCCCTGAGGGGTGGGGAAAAGAATGCTATGGACTACCCGGGGTTTGTCCCTGCATACATACGGGAGCTTTTCTGTGAAGGGGAGGGGCCTTTCAGGTGGGCGGCCCTCTCGGGTGACCCCCATGATATCTCTGTTACGGACCGGGCGCTCATGGAGGCCTTCCCCCACAAGAAGCGAATGGTGCGATGGCTGCAATTGGCCGGCGAAAGGGTTGAGCATATGGGACTCCCTGCGCGAATATGCTGGTTGGGCTATGGCGAGAGAGAAATAGCAGGAAAGATCTTTAATGACCTGGTGGCCTCGGGTCAGGTCTCGGCCCCGATAGTCATAGGCAGGGACCACCTTGATTGCGGATCGGTTGCCTCTCCCTACAGGGAAACAGAGGCCATGAAAGACGGCTCCGACGCGGTCGCGGATTGGGCCCTGCTCAATTGCATGGTGAACGTGGCCTCCGGTGCGAGCTGGGTCTCCTTCCATGACGGAGGAGGTGTAGGAATAGGGTATGCCCTTCATGCGGGACAGGTCTCGGTGGCTGACGGCACCATCGAAGGAGAGCAGAGGGTGACCACGGTCTTGAGGAATGATCCATGCACGGGTATTTTTCGTCATGCAGACGCAGGGTATGAGCGGGCAATCGAGGTGGCAGGAGAGAAGAAGGTCAAGATCCCAATGATCAACATGTACACATAGAAGGAGCCCGAGCCATGGGAAAACCCTTGATAGAATGTGTCCCCAACTTCAGCGAGGGCAGGGACCCTGCCGTTATTGAGGCAATTGTCGGTCCGTTCAAAGAGAAAAAGGGGTGTATTCTCCTTGACCACAGGGCAGACAAGGACCACAACAGGCTTGTGGTGAGCTTGGCCGGAGAACCCGAGGCCCTTCAGGATGCACTCATCGAGGCATCGCTCCTGGCAATTGAAAAAATAGACCTGGAAAGACATCAGGGGGGGCATCCGAGGATTGGGGCCATTGACGTTATTCCCTTCATCCCCCTAAGAAACATCCCTATGGGGGACTGCGCCCGAATCGCCAGGGGGTTTGGGGAGAGGTTCCACAGGGAGACAGGCGTACCGGTCTATTTCTACGAAGAGGCTGCCTTAAGGCCTGACAGAAAGAATCTGGAAGTGATTCGTAAGGGCCAGTACGAGGCCCTGAAGGATCACATCACCGATCCTGACAGGCACCCTGATATAGGCGAACCCAGACTTCACCCGAGTGCCGGGGCCACTGTAATCGGGGCGCGCACCTTCCTGATCGCCTTCAACGTGAATTTGGATACCCCTGATGTGAAGGTAGCCAGAAGGATCGCCAAGGCAATAAGGGCATCGAGCGGTGGACTGGGTCACGTCAAGGGGATCGGTCTGGCCCTCGAGAGCAGGGGGATCACCCAGGTTAGCATGAACATAACCGACCATGAAAAGAATGCCCTTTATCGGATTGTTGAACTCATCAGGCTCGAGGCAAAGAGATGGGGGGTGTCCATCCTGGAGACAGAGGTGTACGGTATGATCCCTGCGGGAGCCCTAATCGACAGTGTTTCATACTACTTGCAAATGGAAGGTTTCGAGTCGGAACAGGTCATCGAACTCGCACTGTTGGATAAACTGGGCGAGGATTTATGAGACTTCGATAGGGGTGGCGTATGGATCTAGGGAAACTCACACTGAAGGAAGCCTTGAAGGCATTGGCGAGTCCCTCTGCCACACCAGGAGGGGGGAGTACTTCTGCCCTGGCAGGGGCCATGGGCGTTTCACTCTGCGCCATGGTTGCCGGGTTGACGCTCGCAAGAGAGAAATACAGGGATTCCTGGAAGGAGATGGAGTCTATCCAGAAGAATGCTCAGGATACGGCCCTGCGGCTGAGCATATTGGCCGAAAGGGATATGGAGGCCTACACGAAGGTGATGGAGGCCTACAAGCTTCCGAAGAATGGGGAGTCGGAAAAAAAGAGGAGACGCCAGGCCATTCAAGCAGCCCTCAAGGAAGCCGCCTGCGTACCGATGGAGACCCTGAAAGCAACGGCAACAATGGTGGAGCCCCTTAAGATTCTCCTTGAAAAGGGGAATCCCAACTGCCTCACGGATGCGGGGGTTGCGGCCCTCCTGATTGAGAGCGCGGCCAAAGGCGCGGTCTACAATATCCGTGTAAACTTGTCTTCCATCGATGACGCGGCCTTTTCGGAAAAGATGGCCGAAGAAGCCCGGGAGGTATCAGAGCGTGTCAAAGGGGAGTTGGGAGGGCTGAGAGACATGGTGGAAAAGAGGCTGGGTTGAGATCCCTTTTAGAGGGCGACACACATGGAAAAAGAGCCAAGTTCAAACCGCGAATTTCCCGATAAGGTCGATAGGCTTTATGTAAACGCGGATCTTGCCACCATGAGCGGTGATCATCCCTATGGCATGCTCAAGGACGGGGCCCTGGGGATATCCGGCACGAAGATAGAGTGGGTAGGCCACAGGGGGAGCCTGCCAGGCGATTTCAGGTCTCGGGCCGGAGAGGTATTTGATGCAGGCGGAGGCCTCATCACCCCCGGACTTGTGGATTGCCACACGCACCTGGTCTACGCGGGTAACCGGGCCCGGGAATTCGAGATGCGCCTTCAAGGTATCAGCTACGAGGAGATCGCCAGGCAGGGAGGGGGAATACTCTCTACGGTGCGGGCGACAAGGGCAGCCGATGAGGAAAGGTTATATCGCGAAAGTGCTCCGAGACTTGTCTCCATGTTGTGTGAGGGAGTGACGACAATAGAAATAAAATCGGGTTATGGCCTGGATCTGGACACGGAAGCCCGGATGCTTCGGGTGGCCCTGAGGCTGGGCAGTGAATATCCCATATCTGTTGTGCCGACCTTTTTGGGGGCCCATGCGCTGCCTCCCGAGTTTGAGGGAAGGCCTGATAAATATATTGACTTTGTTTGTGAAAAGGTCATCCCCCACATGGCCCGAGAGGGCCTTGCCAGGTTTGTGGATGTCTTCTGTGACAGAATAGCCTTCAGCAGGGAGCAGGCCGAGCACGTGTTTGAGGCAGCCAAGGGGCAGGGTCTCTCTGTGAAAATACATGCCGAACAGCTCTCTGATCAGGGTGGGGCCCAACTGGCCGCAACTTACGGTGCACTGTCCGCGGATCACCTCGAATACCTCTCTGAGGCGGGGGTGGAGGCCATGGCCAAGTCCGGGACTGTGGCGGTGCTTTTGCCCGGGGCTGCCTATTTCCTGAAGGAGAAAAAGGTCCCTCCTCTAGACCTTCTGAGGAGCTTTAGGGTCCCTATGGCGGTGTCGACGGACTGCAATCCCGGGAGCAGTCCGGCTGTTTCCATCCTCCTCATGATGAACATGGCATGCACTCTTTTCGGCCTCACGACCGAAGAGGCCCTGAAGGGTGTCACCATCAATGCTGCCAGGGCCTTGGGGAGAGAAGGGCAGGTCGGGAGCCTGGAGAGGGGAAAAGATGCAGATTTCGTCATATGGGATGTACGCGAGCCTGCAGAACTGGCATATAATATAGGGTTGAACCGTTGCCGTTACATCATAAGGCACGGAAGTTTAGCCAGGCCACAGGACCTCTTGGAGCTGTTACACGCACAGTAACGCGGAAGTCATCTCTTGGGGCCATTGAGGCCTTCCATTTGTTTTTTTGGCCTGTTTGGAGGCGGCACCGGAGGGGAGTTTGGAAGTTAAGGAGTCTCCCAGAAGTTCTTTCTCCGAACAGGGCGGCCATACCTCAGCAAGTCGTCGATCCATACGATTGGGCGGTCCAGCAGGGGCATCTTTCGAATAATGGTACGAACAGAGTCATGGAGCTTCCCCTGGGGCTTGTTAAAGGGACAAACCCGCACACAGTTGTTACAGTCCATCCAGTTCTTTACCCAGAAGAGAAAACACTTCTCCGGGTTGATATACCACTTCAAGACGCCCGAAAAATTGGACAGTGAAGGTCCTTCCATGGTCGGGTCGCCATAAGTGATGGCGCGAGAGGGGCAATTCTTGGCGCATTTCTTGCAGACCTCGCAGAATGCCTTTACGCCAAAGGGCCTGAAACCATCGGGTGCGAGGGGGAGGTCCGTAAAGACCTTGCATAGGCGCACGCGAGGGCCGTACTTTTCCGTGACCAGAAGACCCATACGTCCGAGCTCTCCCAGTCCTGCTGCCATGGCAAGGGGAATGGAAAGGGCGGTGTCATTTCCCGAGGGCACGGCCTTGTATCCGAGTCCCCTGATAAAGGTGGCAACCAGGTTCGCCACAATTGCCTGGCGGGAATAACCCAAACCTGTTGCCGCACCGGAGATTGAGTCAGGGGAATAACGGGTGGCAGTGTAGTCCATCTCCACGGCCATGACAATCGCATGATAACAACCATCAGGAAGTTCGAGGGGTCGGTGCTCCATGTTGATCAGGTCATATTCGTGGGAATAGATGAGGTTGGGGTGGACCTTGCATATTCCCACAAGGTCGGCTCCAAGGAATCGGGCGGCCTTCTTCACGATATGGCTGTTGGTCCTGGCCGGATTTTGTACCGGGCCCCCGGTTTCAACAAACCTCTTTACCTTATCGGCTATGTGGGACCATGAATAAAGCCCTATATCACTGCGCATGTTCCCGAAGCCGAAGCCATACTCAATGTTCCAGGAAGCATTCCTGAGGGCGTAGTCCAACTTCCTGTATCCGTACTTGTCCTGGTACTTGATGGTGTTGTAGAGCCTGTCTCCGTGGGGCTTGATTTCTGGGTCCCAGGTCCTTCTTTTGAACATCTCATTTTTTTGATCAAAACGATAACTCGGAACCGGGAAGGGGAATTCCCCGTGTCCCTTATCATCATACTCGGATATTCCATCGTGCATGGCTCAGTTCTCCTAGACAATCGGCTTCAAATTCCCATGTAAGCCCTTTTGAGGTGTTCGTTTCCCAGGAGTTCTTCCCCCGGACCTTCCATGACAATGCGGCCGTTTTCAAGGGCATAGGCCTGCTGAGAGAGCTTCAGGGCCCGGACGACATTTTGCTCTACAAGCAGAATGGTCACCTGCTCCCTGTTTATTGCGTGAAGGGTCTCAAAGGTCTTTTCCACCATCAAGGGTGCCAGTCCGAGGGAAGGTTCGTCTATGGTCAGAAGGATGGGCCTTGCCATAAGCCCCCGGGCTATGGCCAACATTTGCTGTTCTCCACCGCTCAAGGAGCCTGCCAGTTGGCTTTTGTGGGAGGCAAGGGCGGGAAAGACCCCGTAGACCTCATCAAGCATACCTTTCATGTTTATGCTTTTTCTTTGACTATAGGCACCTATCTCCAGGTTTTCCTGGACACTCAACAGGGGGAAGACCCTCCTGCCTTCAGGGACATGGACAACGCCCTTTCCGACGATAGAATAGGGCGGGAGGCCGAGAATTTGTTCTCCCTTAAGGGCAATGGAACCAGTCACGTTCCTTATGAGACCTGAGATGGACCGAAGGAGTGTACTCTTCCCGGCAGCGTTTGCCCCCACTATGGAGACGATGCTCCCCTCCTCTACTCGGAGGGAGATGTCAAAGAGAACCTGCAGGTCTCCGTAGAAGACATTTAGTTGATCAACCTTGAGCAAGGGCATATTCTTCTCCAAGATAGGCCTTAATGACCCTCGGGTCGCAAGCGACCTCTCCCGGAACCCCCCCGCAGATCATTTCACCATGATCCAGGACGATGACCCGGTGGGAAACATTCATGATAACGTTCATGATATGTTCAATAACAAAAAGGGTAATCCCGGCATTGATGAGCCGGTCGATCAACTGGACCATCTCCTTCAACTCACTGGGGTTCAGGCCGGCCATCACTTCATCCAACAGAAAGAGTTTAGGACCCGTGGCAAGCCCCCTGGCTATCTCAAGTCTCTTGCGATCCGCTACGGTAAGGTTTCTTCCGAGAAGGGTCTTTCTGTCCAGCATGCCGACAAAATCAAGGGCCTCTTCCGCCCTCTTTTGCGCGTCCCTCAAGGTCTTTTCTCGACCAAGGGCCCCGATCATAACGTTCTTTAACACGGGAATGTTGCTAAAGGGCTTTGTTACTTGAAAAGTCCTGCATATCCCAAGGCGGCATATTGTTTCCGGGTTCAAGCGGGAAATATCCCGGCCCTCAAACTTGATGTACCCTGACCTCGTACGATAGAACCCCGTGATCACGTTGAACAGTGTGGTCTTGCCTGCGCCGTTAGGGCCGATGAGGCCCACGACCTCTCCCCTTTCAATATTGAAGGTTATGTCCCTGAGCACAGGATTCCCACCGAACCATTTGCTTACTCCGTTCAACTCAAGCATAGGAATGGGGTCTCCAGGGTCGGAAGATTTGTGCTATGGACGATCATAGAAATACCTCTCCCTCAGCGTGCCATATATCCCCTTTGGCATGAAAAGTAGGACGAAAATCAAGATAACCCCGTAAATGATCATGTACAGGCCGGGCAAGGCGGTCCCCAGGTTCGCCCTCAACCCAATGGTGATGGGGATGAAAATGAGGGCTCCAATGGCTGGACCGAACACGGTGCCCACCCCGCCAACGATGGCGAAGAGAGCCACTTGGACAGATATCTGGATCCTGGCAACACTTATGGGATCGATGTATACCTGGTACTGAGCATAGAAAGCACCGATCACAGCCGCCAGAAATGAACTGATCGCCATGGCGGTCAGCCGCACCCTACCAGTTCTAACGCCGAGGGCCCTCGCTGCGTCTTCGTTCTCCTTGAATGCGGTGAGAAAATACCCCAGCCTTGACCGCTCAATGGAGTGGGAAATGAAGATCACCAGAATAAATAGAAAAAGCCCTATGTAAAGGTAAGGGAGCTTGCTTTCAAATGCCATATTGTAAAGACTGGGCTTTATGGGCAAGGCAATCCCCTCTGCACCATTGGTTAGGGACCTCCAATTCATGGCGATAATGGAGATAACCTGCCCAAATGCCAGAGTTGCGAGAGCGAAATAATGGCTCCTCAAGCGAAAGCAGACGACCCCGAGAAGGACACCGACAATTGAGGCAAGGAGACCACCAACCACCATACCCACCCAAGGAGTGAGGCCATAATGGAGAAGAAGGAGTGTGGACGTATAGGCCCCAATGCCAAAAAAGGCGTTGTGTCCGAGGGAAACCATGCCTCCGTATCCTGATATCATATTCCAGGCACCAGCAAAGGCCCCCCAGATAAACACCAGGATGAAACCGTCCAAGTAAAAATCATTACCAACAAAAAGCGGAGCAATGGCCAGCACAAGCAGGGCTACGACAGGACCAGCAAGTTCTTTTATCCTGGGATTTTCAATCAATTGATTCAATGCGTTCAAGCTCCTCTTCACCTTTTATTCCGAACAGGCCGGCGGGCCTGATGACCAGGACGGCAATAAAGACGAGGAAATAGATTGCCTGTTTACTGTTGGGGCCGATAAGGAAACTGGAAAAGACCTCCACGATGCCGATGATAATACCCGCACTCACGGCGCCTGTAATGCTTCCCATGCCCCCGAAAACGACAACCACGAACATAACCAGGACGAATTCAAATCCCACAAAGGGGTGTACCGTGTATATGGGCATCATGAGCGCTCCGGCCACTCCAACAAGGAGGATTCCAATGGAGAAGGTGAGCCTGTAAACCTGCTGGATATTTATTCCCATAAGCATCGCGGTGGTACGATCCTGAGAGGCCGCTCGAATGACCTTTCCTCTATAGGTATATTTTAGGAAGAGGAAAAAGGCCAAGGCGATGGAAAGACCAAGCACAAAGGCGATGAGCCTGGCAGGATTTACAATCAACTCTTCCAGGCCCAGGGCAGGGTAGGGCCCCAGGATAATGGGATTCTTGAGGTATTCCACCGATATTGTGCGAAAATCCGCGGTCCAGATCAGAAGGACCGTATTCTCGATCACAATGGACAGACCGACCGTAACAAAAATTTGGTTCAAAATGGGTGCCCCAATCGTATGCCTGATAACGTATTGATAGATGAGCAATCCGAAGAAGAAGAGCAAGGGGACCACAACGAAGATGGACAAGTAAGGATCGAGACGAAAATAATGGAAGAGCCAGAAGCTGACGTACATGGCGATCATCAAGAATTCGCCGTGGGCGAAGTTTACTATCTTCATGACACCGAAGATCAAGGTCAATCCAATGCTGGCAAGGGCATAGATTCCACCCAGCAGGATCCCTGATATGAGCAACTGAATTAGAAGAGTCCCGTCCATCTATCAGCTCGGAAGCCCAAAAGGCGAGGAGCGGAAAGTCTTGTGGTGCAGGGAACAAACCGACATTCCCGCTCCGTTCCTCAGAGGTTTTCTTACGAGGGTCCCATTGCCATGGGTTTACGACTATTTGAGTCTCAAGTCTGCTGCGGCCACTTCTCGGGGAAAAATCAGGCGAAGTTTCGCATCCTGCCACTGGTTGATTCCAGCGGAAGCATACAGGTTCTGGCCGGCATTCTTTTTGTCGGGTCCCGCGAATTTTATGCCCCAGTTGAGGACCCCCTTCCCAGGGGGTATATCCAGGCTCAATGCCGCCTGGCGGAGCTTTTCCGGATCCAGGCTTCCCGCTCTGGGAAGGATATATTTATACAAAATCCAAGCCCCTGCAAACCCCACGAAGCTTGTCGGATTGGGATACTCGCCATTATGGGTCTTTTGATATCTTTCTATAAACTCTGAGGCCTCCTTCTTCTGCTCCGGCGGGAGCTTGGTGATGGAGAACTCGGAAGGGATGCCAAAGGCTATGATTCCCTCGGCGTCCTTGCCAAGGGCCTTTACAAAGTCAGGATTCCCCTGGCCCGCAGTGCTTCCGATGATCATGCCACGAAGCCTTAACTCGTTGGCCTGTCGATGGAAAAGAATGGCGTCATTGATGTATTGGGCGGCGAGGATGATGTCAGGTTTGGCTCTTTTGAGTTTCAGTATGAGGCCGGAGAGATCCGTGGACTTGGAGCTATACCCTTCATTGGCCACCACGCTCAACCCCCGGGCCTTGGACCTGGCCGTGAGTCCCCTAGAAGTGGCGGTCCCGAAACCGCCGTCCTCATGGACGATTGCGATCCTCAGGTCCTTTGCATCCTTTCCCAGCCTCGGGGCAAGATAGTCTGTCACATAATCAACGATTTGTGCAGCCATCATTCCGCTGCTAAAGGTAGTCCTGAAGAGATACTTGAAGCCTCTGGCCGTGATTAACCCCGAGACCCCCTCTGTTTCTATGTAAAAGGTCTTGTTCTTTTCTGCAACCACGGTGGCGGCCATGGAGAGGCTGCTTGATTGAGTTCCAACGATGGCAGTGATTCTTTCGTTTGTGATGAGCCTGTTTGCCTCACTTGCAGCGGCCTGGGGGTCTGGGGCGTCTGCACTGACAAGAACGACCTTTTTGCCCAAGACTCCTCCCCTGTCATTGATCATCTGTGTTGCGATCTTCACTCCATCGAAGTTCTTTATCCCGTTCTTGGAGTTGGGTCCGGTCAAGGGATAAATGGTCCCTATGCGCCATACATCGTCTGCCGCAAACACCATGGGCGCGAAGCCCAGTAAGAAAAGGGGCCAAATTGAAAATATGACGGCGATCTTCTTCATTGTGCGTCCTCCTTTCAAGATGTTTTCTGTTGTTTTAGTTGAGTTGACAACAAACCTCAAGGAAAAATTGCTCCCTTTTGCCGGATAGTGAGCGGAAGAAACCCTGGGGGCAGGATGCCCTGATATCAGTCGTTCAGTCCAGGCCGCCGCGTCCGCGTTCCCGTTGACCCCCATTCCGCTACCTGGCAGGGGAACAGGCCAATGGCTCGAGCATCTCTTGCGCAACCCGCATCAGGGTTCTAATGTTTTCCCTCGGAGTCCCGGGTACAATCGTACACCCTGGCATGAGGACGAAGTTCTCGGGCCCTCCTTCCAGACAGCATGTGCGTGCCTCCTCTTCTACCTGCTCGGGGGTCTTTTGAAAGATGGTCCCCCCAGGATCCAGGTTTCCGCCGAGGACGATTCCGCTGCCCACCAGTTTCCGAATCCCTTTCAGATCAACGCAATGGTCCACGCTCAGTATGGAAGGAGCAGTTTCAACCATGTCCAAGAGGATCGGGGAGACATCCCCGCATATATGGAGTATCGTGATGGCGTCTATGCACTCGATCAACCTCTTCAATCGAGGTTTCACCACCTCCCTGAAGAGTTTCGGAGAGATGAGATCAGGGGAGGCCACCGGCTCCCCTATGAAGAAGATCTCTGCACCGGCTCTGATCAGAGATCGGGAAAAAGCCACGATGAAGTCGGTCACCCTGTCCAGAAGGGCCATAACCATTTCGGGATCCTTGATCATGTTTCTCAGCAGGTTTTCAATGCCGATAATTTTAGAAGCAGAACTGAGGGGCGCCGTACTGTTTACTACGAGAGGCCTCTCCGACGACGAAAGCCCGGAAAGGTATTCCACGGATTCTAGAATCAACCCGATCCTTTGACACTCAGCAATTGGAGGGACGGGTAGTTTTGCCACTTCCTCTATTGAGCTGCATGCCAGACGTTCGGTGATGATGGCCTCGTGGGTCTTGAACTTGATTTTGCAGCCAAATGCCTCTGCGGTAAAGGTGCTCTCCTCCATGATGGGGAGGCATTCAAAACCCATATGCTCTTGGTAACGAAGGAAGGCATGTGACAGGGCCGTGCTGTCGCTCATCAAAAGGGGGAGGGGGGTTTCCTCCGAGGTGACCGAATAGGTTGTGACAATGGGGATAAACCGGGGAAGAGTTATGTTGTGTGCCATAGAATCCAACTACTTCCTTCGCAGATTCGATAGGGGATGAATATTTCCTTCGCTATTCCCTAACCGCGGCTATAAAGGAACAAAGAGGGCGTAAGCCAAATGCCCGGGGGATGTTCGCCTAATTCCTTTTTTACCATGACCTCCTTAGGTTTTATTCGGAGTTCCTTGACCCCGGCAATTGCCATGGTTTCCTTCACTATCTGTGCGCCTATCGCTCCGAGCTTCTTCACCCTGCTGTCAAAGTCCCCCCCAACAGGTTTCTTGAAATGCTCAACAAGGGGAGGAGCTATCTTCTCAGGGATGAGAAATGATTCCAGTTCAGGGTTAGGGTACTTGAAAATGACCACGTCTTCTTCGGACATCTGCGAAACCTGCCAATCCATGCGCATGAAGGCTTCTCGGGAACCCTTCCGGTGTTACCCGGGATCATCTTTTGTTATATGCCTGGAGGCTCCCCAATAGCCGGAACGGCCTTATTGCAGCGAAACTGATTCTCCTTGGCCGCCCATCATATCCCCTTTCCCGCTATGATTCAATCCAATACCTTGACAGCGCCTCTACATTCTCCTATCCTCTCCTCCTAGCTGGTTCAAGAACGAATTCATTTGATAGGAGTTAGATGTGGCAAAGAGAAGAGAAGGCAGGGTAGCATCCTGTGCATCCTGCGGCGTGCCGAGGGATGAAAGGGTTTGCATGGGCGAAAAAGGGGTCGGCTCAAAGGGATGTCCTACACTGACGGAGAAGGATCTTTTGAAGGAGGCCAACAGGGAATATGAAAGGGAGCAGGTCAAGGAGTTCGCTAGGCAGGCATCCATCCAGGAAGCCGAGTGTTATGCGAACAGGGATCAACGGCCCTATGTCATGCAGCCGACCAAGACCAGGATAGTTGAGATATGCGAGTTTGCCGAGAGGATGGGATATAAGAGGGTGGGCTTGGCCTTTTGT
>JAFDHO010000384.1 GCA_019308745.1 Deltaproteobacteria bacterium | reverse complement strand
CGAAGCCATCAACCTTACTTGACCAAAGCCCTGTAAAGTTCGCTGGATTCCCACAACATGCCGTGCGTTCCTCTTACCAGCGCCCCATCTTCCCTCAAGAACAGAACCATAGACATGCCCTCCAGAGCCTCCAGGCGGTTTGTCACAAGGAACATGGTCTTACCCCTTGAAAACTCCGGGAGACTTTCCATGATGGCCCTCTCCGTCTTTCCGTCCTGGGAGGAGGTGGGCTCATCCAGGACAAGGATGTCCGGATCACGTACCAGGGTTCTAGCGAGGGCAAGCCTCTGCTTCTGCCCCTCCGAGAGTAATACCCCCTCTTCTCCCACCTGAGTTTCGTAACCACCGGGCAGGCTGGCGATGAACTCATGGATTCCCGCGGCTTGGCAGGCTCGGTGCAGGTCCTCTTCGTTGGCATCGGTTCTTCCTAACAAGAGGTTCTCCTTGATCGTTCCTGACAGCAAACGGACATTTTGGGAGACATAGCCTATCCTCTCACGCAGGGAGCCGATTTCATACTCTGAAACAGGTATACCGTCAAAGAAGATTTCTCCCTGTGCAGGCCTGTAAAGGCCCATGATTAAGCTCAGCAGCGTCGTCTTCCCGGCTCCGCTCGGGCCCACGACCCCGACATGCTCCCCGGCTCTGACGTGGAAAGAGCAATCTTTCAGCAAGGGCTCGCGCCCGTCATAGGAAAAGGAGACATCCCTAAACTGTACTTCCCCTTCCAATCTGTGGGCAACCTTGCCCTTTCCGAGACCCTCTTCCGGCACGAGAGCGAAGAGGTTTGATATCCGCTGGAGGCCAGCAACGGCCTCCTGCATCTGGAGGTTTGCCGTTGCCAAGGCCTGTGCCGGCCCGAAGACGTATCCCGTGTACGCCTGAAATGCAAGAAGGGAGCCTAGGCTCCACTCCCCTCTTATGACCCATGCGGCCCCTATTCCCAGCACCACCAGGCCCATCAGGCCAGGGATTGAATTAACCGCCAGATTTGCGACAGAGCCGACGGCGACGCGTTCCATGGCCAAGTGAAGGGCCTCTTTGAGGCCTGAAACCAGGCCGGCGACGGTCTTTTCCTCCGAGGCGGAGGACTTGATCAGGGCGGCCGAGGATAGGGCCTCCTTGAGATTCATGGTGACTTTGGCCTCCCTTTCCATGCCATGGTGACTGAGAGAGAGGACCTTGGCGGAAAAGTATTTGAGGCACAAGAGGATTGCCGGCACGAGCAGGATAACGGCCGACGCCAGTCGCCATTCCAGGTAGAACAGCAGCACAGTACCACCGAAAAAGCGAAAGACGTTGCCGATTATGTGGACGATGGTGCTGGAAAAAAACCAGCGCAGTTCTTCAACGTCGGAGGAGAGCCGGGACATCAAATAACCTGTCTGATTCTCGTCAAAAAATGCCTTGGGCAGCCTCAGGGTGTGTTCTACAAGATCTGTTTGTATGTCCAGGGTAATTCTCTTTTCAAGATTCGCAAAGCTGAATTCTCCCAGCATTCTCGCCGCCTTTGACCCTAGCGTGATGCAGACCAACAAGGCCAAGGCCCCTAGGAGAAGTCCCCGCTGACGCTGAAGTATCACTTCATCCACGATGTAGCGTATCACTAGGGGCTGAGGCAGGGCCAAGAGGGAAGTCAGGACAACCAGCAGAAGGCCTGTGGTGATCATCGGGCGGTAGGGGCGGACATAGGGACGCAGGGTCCTGAACGTCTCCCCGAGACCGGGGCACTCTTCCTTACCCCCGAACCTGTCCTGGGGGAGTTTCCGGGAAAGTCCCTGTTTAAGATATGTTAACCAACTATTCACCTGCGCCTTGTCCGACTCTTCCTCCGCCTTATTGAGCAAAAAACAACAATAAATTATAACATAATACTTGGCGCTTTTTAACAAATGGGTCCTACCTCTAATTTAATTGACATTACAGAGAGTTAACGCTATTATCAATACAACGAGCATTCCCGGTGGACCTTGATGGATCATGGTGGTCGGCAACAAATTCCAAGATCTCTGCACTCAACTCCTGGTAGAAGGCCTTGGCATCAGGTTCATGGCCCTGGGCCGAAGTATGTATCCCACTATAAGGGAAAGAGATATCATCACCATCGCGCCGATCGCACCCTCTGAAGTTAAGAGGGGGGACATAATCCTGTATCGGTCCGACAGCGGCATTGTGGCCCATCGGGTCCTGAGGGTGACAACGTTCCAAGGCACCAAAAATCAGTTCACCATGGGCCCCGACACTTG
>JAFDHO010000383.1 GCA_019308745.1 Deltaproteobacteria bacterium | reverse complement strand
TCTCCGAAAAAGACATCAATTATGATGCAAATACTCCCATGAATGAATTGGCACCTGTTCTACGCTCCACTGCAACAGACAATATACGTGACCCTGAAAAATGGGCTTCCGGTTTGGTTGAGGATTGCCGCCAGGCTATCTCCATTGTCCTACCATTCACAGAAAGGGAGCGTGAATTTCTTGACTGGATACTGGACCGTGGGGAGATAGAGCCTTCCCTAATCACTACAAATAAAGAGATGGCAAAGCGGACCCGGAATCATCCCGGCTTACAGTGGAAGGCATTGAATGTGAGGGAATTCAAGGGAGAGGATTAAGGAAGGTAGGAATACGGGAAAGCCGGCACATATAGGATCATCTCAAGAGTTTGAGAGGAGTTGTTGTCTCCAGAATGGTTATCCGGGGGCCTATATCCTGGATAAGACTTGCTCATTTATCAAGGAGAAAGCAGTCTTAACATCATACTTCATGTCGGCTGCCAAGAGAGGTTTGACGTCATCAAGAAACCCCGGATGTTTCATTTTTGCTTCAATATTTTTCTCGTAATCCCCTCTTGTTATGCCGTGTCCTTCAGCCTTCATATATTCCTGAAAAATTTTCACGACTTTCGCGGCATCGGCCTTTCCTTCTGCAAGGCCAAGCCACAAATCAAAAAGATCGCGGCCTTTTCGTCTCTGGTACAAGGCCCTCACTTTTGTAGCAAGCAGCTCCTCCTGTTCGAAGGTAGTGATCTCGCACTCTCCTGAAAACCAGCGTGAGTGGACATTGAATGGTCGTTTGTGTAATCCACATACCATGAAATGCTCACGTGTATTGATTTCCACCTTCAGGCGCAATGGCACAACAGGCGGACCCTCCGATTCCATCCTGTAAGTCAGTGTAACCGATCTCCCCTTTTGGTTACGCCGCGGCTTTCCAAGAAACACATTCAGGATTTCCTGCAAGGCATCAAGGATCCCACCTATCGGTCTAGGCGCAATCTGTACGAGATCAATATCCTCTGAATAGCGACGCGGGGGGTTGAAGTATAGCTTATGCAAGGCTGTTCCGCCCCTAAATGCCAGTTGTTCAGAAATTGATGTATCCTGGAACATGGACACCAAGGCCCTGCTAATGATCAGGTCCTGTTCTACCTGTGCATCCGAAACCCAGGGTGCTATCTGCCTCCATGCCACGATATCCGCCTTAGGGATCATAGGTCGCCCTCAACATCGATGTTGACCAGGATCTTCCAGCGTTCATCCTTCTTACATCCCCGGGTCGGCATGGAGGGTTCCAGTCTGGCATGTAAAGGGTTCCTTTCTTGCACCCATTGTGACAGCCTGCGGGTCAAATCTGAAAAACCGGCCCTCTCCAACAGAAATCCCAAACGCTGCGTATAGGCCATTTTTTCATCTGCTTTAGCAGCCTCTACCAGTTTATCAGGCTCCATCACTTCGCCTAATTCTTGCAATACTGTCAATACACGGTCCAACCCGCCAATGCGCCTCGCATAGCGTATCAAATCAATGGCAGTAGCCTCGGGAGTGGAGACCCGGATATGGCCTGTTTGAACCTTGATCTTGGTCAACTGCGCCTGGGTAAACTTTGTCTTGGAAAAAAAAGTGATGGCAAGCCCATTCGTTCGCATTTCACGTAGGGGACTTGTCGTCACCACATGAAACTGCTGGGGCTGTTGGTGGGCTGCTCCATGCAGCGCTGCTGCGCTCAGAAGTCCCACATAATAGGGTTGCCCAATATAATTCATCAAATCGGCTATAAACCACTCGGCAGGAAGGATTCCAGTAGCAGCATATTCCAGGGGAATGATGATAAAGAAGCCCCTATGAATACGTGCGATTCTTTTCTTCTTAGCTAACCGTGCCGCGGCTTGCTTAAATGCGGCCTCAGTCTGCTGCAAGCTCCGAAGAGCTTCCTCTCGACTAAAGAAATAGAGGCCCTGTGATTGCCTCGAATCAACCCAGGCAGGCAGATCAGGCAATGATTTCTGGCGGTCAGCCGTCATGGTTACACCTCACTTAAGCTATTTTTTGCAAATTGAATCACAAAATGAGCCTTTTTGCAAACAATAGCTTTTCACCTCACTGCTTCATGTTGACCATCATGCCTCTTACGGTATTGATAAGGCAGTATCCTGAGGAGCAATTCAGCCTGCCTGAAAAAGACCGTGTCTCTCATGCAGAGACCTCTTCATAGTTATCCCGGGGAACAGTGATAAGATATTTCCTGTCATACTTTCCGTTTGGGA
>JAFDHO010000382.1 GCA_019308745.1 Deltaproteobacteria bacterium | reverse complement strand
TAGCAAGCAAAGGAGTCTCTTCCCTGCCCGATAGGCGGAATTCGAGAGCCTCAACTTCGATTTGATTGAAGCTCCATTGTTCCAATCTTGGCGATCTCGTGAGAAGTCCCAAAACCGCCGCGTCGGACTTGTTAAGCCTGCCCCGAACTGCAATCCGGTGGCATCCAGAAGCGTTTAAAATTACAGGATTCCTGCTGGGGTTTGCCCCGCAGTTGAGATGCGGGGCCCGAATGACGGAGAAGGGCACTGTCAGACTGCTTACGAAGCCCTCAATCTTGCATTTTCATCTTTTGCCTGTTCCCCATGATTGTGATAGAATCACCCTCGTCCCAGTATTATTGACCAAAATACTTGGTCTGGAAAAGCTGCGAAACCGAGGATTCCATTGATATGCCGACTAAGACCACAAGCCCTTCTCAGGATTTCATAAGAAGCATTATAAAGGAGGATGTGAGGAGGAAAAAGAATGACGGGCGTGTCCATACGCGGTTCCCTCCCGAGCCGAACGGTTATCTCCACATAGGCCACGCCAAATCCATTTGCCTCAATTTCGGGCTCGCCGAAGAATTCAACGGGCTTTGCAACCTCCGCTTCGACGATACTAATCCCACCAAGGAAGAGGAGGAATTTGTTGAATCCATTAAGGAAGATATCAGGTGGCTCGGCTTTGACTGGGGAGACCGGGAGTACTACGCCTCTGACTATTTTGATCAGCTTTACGATTGGGCGGTTAAGCTTATCAGGGATGGAAAGGCATACGTGGATCATCTGAGCGCGGAACAGATCAGAGAATATCGCGGCACCTTGACGAGACCGGGAAAGGAAAGCCCGTACAGAAACCGATCAGTCGAAGAAAACCTGGATCTTTTCGAGCGCATGAAAAACGGGGAGTTCCCGGAGGGTGTTTGTGTCCTTCGTGCCAAGATTGACATGGCTTCACCCAACCTGAACATGCGAGACCCTGTGATGTACAGGATAATACATGCGACCCATCACAGGACTGGAGATAAGTGGTGCATTTATCCGACCTATGATTTCGCACATGGGCAGTCGGACTCTATCGAGGGGATTACCCACTCCATTTGCACCCTGGAATTCGAGGATCACCGGCCCCTTTACGACTGGTTCATTGAACAGTTGGGGATACATCATCCCCAACAAATCGAGTTTGCCAGACTCAACTTGAGCTACACGGTTCTGAGCAAGCGAAAACTTTCGGCCCTGGTAGAAGAAGGTCACGTGCGCGGATGGGATGACCCCAGGATGCCCACCCTGTCTGGTCTGAGGAGGAGGGGTTATACCCCCGAGGCAATCAGAGACTTTTGCGAGCGCATTGGGGTAGCCAAGAGGGAGAGCCTGGTTGACATTTCCTTGCTCGAGCACTGTCTCAGACAGGATCTCAACATCAAGGGCCCTCGGGTTATGGGTGTCTTGAGGCCCCTCAGGGTGGTAATTACGAACTATCCCGAAGGCCGAGTGGAGGAGCTAGAAGCCCTTAATAACCCGGAGAACCCGGCCATGGGCACGCGCAAGGTCCCTTTTTCCCGAACCCTCTACATAGAGAGGGAAGATTTCATGGAAGACCCACCCAAGAAGTTCTACCGGCTGGCACCAGGCAGGGAAGTGCGCTTACGATACGCATACTTCATAAGATGCGTAGACGTTGTGAAAGACCAAAAGACCGGCGAAGTGACGGAGGTTCACTGTACCTATGATCCGGAGACTCGGGGTGGCTGGGCGCCCGATGGTCGCAAGGTAAGGGCAACACTTCATTGGGTCTCGGAGAAACATGCGATCAACGCAGAAGTTCGCCTTTATGAACACCTCTTCACTAGGCCTGACCCGGGGGACGCGGAGAAGGAGAGCCTTGATTTCAGGTCTTTCTTGAATCCCGCCTCCATGGAAGTCATCCCCTCGTGCCCGGTGGAACCCAGCCTTGCCGACGCCCGGCCCGGCGGCCATTACCAGTTCGAACGGTTGGGCTACTTTTGCGTGGATGCGGTGGACTCCTCACCAGACAAGCTCGTATTCAACAGGACAGTGACGCTTCGTGACACTTGGGCCAAGATAAGGAGAAGGGGATTAGAATGATAGCACTAGGTGCTACATGAAATAGGAAGGGATTATTTGCTTCTGAAAAACGAGAGCGACTGATCGGAGACTATTGATGAGCAACATACTCATTGTGGATGATGAAGAACAGATACGGAGTCTCTTGGGCCGGTATCTGGAAATGAACGGGCACAATTGTACTGTCG
>JAFDHO010000015.1 GCA_019308745.1 Deltaproteobacteria bacterium | reverse complement strand
TCGCAGAAAAGACCAGCCCGGGAGGCTCGGAACGCAAGAAAAGGCATCATCACCCCCGTTCGTCCATCACCGAGTTCTCTGAATCGCTTTTCAAACGGCTAAAATGTTACGAAACTGTATTGCCCTGGGCCTCTATCCGATAATGGCACCGGGTGTAGCCAAGCTCTTCGAGGAAGGGGAGGACATTGAACTTGACCTTGAAAAGGGCGAGATAAAGAACCCCGACAGCGGAAAGACCGTGTCTTTCGAGCCCCTGTCAGGCACCCCGAGGGAAATCTCCGACGGGGGTGGAATCATCCCTGTCCTGAAAAGAATCACAACAGGCAGATGAACCTAAGGGGGCTGTCTGATGCTCCCGCGGTTGAAACATGCTTTTCATGTATTCTATGGAGAAATCTAGATGATGGTGATTTTCGGTGGTGATATGCCTTTGATGGCCTATCACAAAGATTTTGGTGAGCGACTGTCCCAAATGGGCGTCTCTCACCTCTACGATGAGTTCTCCGCACCTGGAGATCGGTGAACAAAACGAACCCGAAGCTGAAACGGACGGGGTGGAACCCGTCCCTCCAGGCCCACTGAATCAGAGTTGGAGGGCCATGCTTCCGCATGACCTAAACCCTTTCCTTTATTGTTTGGACCGAGGCAACCGTGTTGCTGGTCTCAAAACGGGTTTTTCAAAGGTTGCAACATTCGGAAACACCGCAGAGGGTCCTTGGCCTTCGGGGTAGCGGACATGTCTTGGGGGACGCAGGAATGCACAGGGTCATGATTCACCCGGCAGAATATGACGATTGTCTCAGGGCCGTGGAACGGGCCTTTGAACTCTTTCCCCTCGACATCCGGGGCAAGAAGATTATGGTCAAGCCTAATGCCTTGACTTCCGCGGCCCCGGAAGAAGGAGCGACGACCCATCCCTCCGTACTCCGGGCTGTCATCGACAGGCTGGAAAGATCCAGACCCGCGCAGATCATAGTCGGGGATAATACGGGGGTCAGGCATTACGGGGCCAATGAAGAGACCTTTCGGAAGTGCGGCCTCCTTGATGCGGCCATTCCGGGGTCACTGGAGATCATGGAGAGTCAGCTTAGATTGCGGCCCAGGGCTGTCGGGGCCCTGTGTACAGGGTGCGGGACCTGTATCGAGGCCTGTCCTGCCTCAGCCCTCTCCATGGCAAAGGGTATTCCAGAGGTAGATCCCGATAGGTGCATTGTCTGTTTTTGCTGCCAGGAAAAATGCCCTGAAAGGGCCATCCAACTCTGCTGATATCCCCTGTGCAAGGACCGTCACGGCCTGGGGATCGTGCCTCGGCTTTGATCCTGGCTACACCCGCCATTCATCCGCCTTGTCCTAACTTCCCTGCAAACTCGGTGATTGAGCCAAGAATCCGGTTGGCTGGTCGCGACGGGTTCTATTCCCTTCGCCACAATACCCTCTAGCTCATTGCTGGGCACCTGATTAAAAGTTAAACTATTTAAGTATTGACTATTTAAATCTGAAGGTCTATCCTTTGAGAACTAGAGGAATGGACAGGTAAACGGATATGAATCCAGAAAACGAGATCGTGATCAAGGAGATCGTTGGGGCCATTCGCCGTATGGTGAGGGCTGTTTACTTGGACACCTCCAAGATGAGCCGGCAGTTTGGTTTGACCGGTGCCCAAAGCGGGGTGTTGAGAAACCTGGTTCAGGACGGACCCCTGTCCTCTGTGGAACTCAGCCGAAGGCTCCACGTGACCCCCTCCAACATCACGGGGATCATCGACCGGCTCGAAAAAAAGGGATTCGTCTCCCGCACCCGTAACTCGGGTGACCGGAGGATCGTCACGATCGCCCTCACCGTCGACGGGGAAAAACTGGGACGCCAACTCCCCGACCCCGTTGAATCCAAGCTGATCTCGGGTCTCTCCGATCTTGAGCCATTACAGGTCCAAAACCTTCGGCGAGCGTTGGATCAGTTGCTCAACCTCATCGACGCCCGGTACCTGTCTGATATGCCGCTCGAAATCCACTCTCCCGGCACTGATCAGGGTGTGATAGGGGGTGGCGAAAATGGATAAGAGCCAGGATGCGTGCCTTGAGGTCAGCAAGGTCTGGAAAGTCTTTGGTTCGAACTCTGGGCGCGTGTTCTCTTCGGACTTGAGGCATGCATCCAAGGAAAAAATACTGGAAACGACCGGATGTGTCCTGGGTCTTCGGGATATCTCCTTTAGGGTCAGCCGGGGAGAGTTTTTCGTGCTCATGGGGCTGTCCGGGAGCGGCAAATCCACTCTGATTCGTTGCCTGATTCGCCTCATCGAGCCTACAGCAGGAGAGATCCTTATTGAAGGGGAGAACGTCTGCAAATACGACAACCATTCCCTACTGGACCTGCGCCGAAATGTGACAGGAATGGTCTTTCAGCACTTCGGACTTTTGCCCCACTATACCGTCCTGGAAAACGTGGCCTACGGGTTGAAGGTCCGGGGGGCCCCCAAGGAAGACCGTTACGGCCGGGCCCAGGAGGCCATTGAAACCGTGGGGCTGAAAGGCTGGGAGAACTATCTCCCGGCAGCCCTCAGCGGCGGCATGCAGCAGCGGGTTGGATTGGCAAGGGCCCTGGCGACCAACCCAAAAATCCTGCTCATGGACGAACCCTTCAGCGGGCTGGACCCCTTGATCCGCAGGGAAATGCAGGACGAACTCGTGGAACTCCAGGACAAGGTCCAGAAGACCATCATCTTCGTTACCCACGATCTCCATGAAGCGCTCAAGCTGGGGGACAGGATCGCCATCATGAGGGACGGGGAAATCATCCAGGAGGGCACCCCGGAAGAGGTCATCACCGCGCCGGTAGATTCCTATGTGCAGGATTTCGTACAGGATGCCTCCCCTGCCAAGGTGTTGACCGCGGCCAGCATCATGGAAGAACCTGATCTCCTGCTATATGAGTGGCAGGGGCCAAAGGTAGCAAAGACCCTCCTGAAAAGAAGTCGTCAGGAGCATGCCTTCGTCCTTTCCAAGGAACGCAGGCTGGTGGGCCTGGTCAACGACGAAATACTCGAATCCCTGGAGCAAAGGGGAGCCGGACACCTCGGCGAAGCCTTGATCACTGATGTGGCCAGATGCACCTCAGAGACCCTGGTAGAGGAACTGTTCCCTTTGGCCACGTCCAGCAAATACCCTATCGCCGTCCTGGACCTCAAGGGCCGGTTTCTGGGGGACATCCGTAACCGAACCATCATCAACAGCATGATCCAAGAGGCACCGGAGCTCGCAGATGAATGACTTCCCGGAAATCTTCAGGATTCCCATGGCTGACTGGATAGATGCGGCCATGGGCTGGTTGCTGAGCCAGTGGGGCGAACTGTTCGACACCGTGGGTAAGGGCATCCTGCAGTTCTTGCTCTACCTGGAAAACTTCTTTCTCTGGATACCCTGGTATGTTCTGGTGGTCCTGATCGGATTGGCTGCCTGGCGCCTGATGGGCCGGTGGTGGCACGGTCCGCTCATGGCGGCCCTCCTTGTCCTTATCGGCACCTTCGGGTACTGGAACCTGGCCATGCGCACCTTGGCCCTGGTGAGCGGGGCCGTCATCCTGTCCCTGGTCCTGGGAATCCCCCTTGGCATCGCCATGGCAAGAAGCAACCTCTTGGAGTCCGTGACCAAGCCCATCCTGGACGGGATGCAGACCATGCCCAGCTTCGTCTATCTCATCCCTGCCCTTATGCTCTTCGGCCTCGGCAAGGTCCCGGCCCTCTTTGCAACAATTATCTACGCCATGCCTCCGGTCATTCGTCTCACAAACGTCGGCATCAGGGAGGTTCCCCATAGCGTAATCGAGGCCGCCGAGGCCTTCGGCTCCGATTCCTGGCAGGTCCTTTTCAACGTCCAGATACCCCTCGCACGACCCTCAATCATGGTAGGAATCAACCAGACCACGATGATGGCCCTGGCCATGGTGGTGATCGCCTCCATGATCGGAGCCCGGGGTCTCGGGATGGAGGTCCTGCTGGCCATCAACCGTATTGAGGTGGGGCGAGGGTTTGAAGCAGGCCTGAGCATCGTGATCCTGGCAATCATCATAGATCGTCTTACCCACGCCCTGGCGGAACGCCAGAAGAGATAGTGCCGTGCTGAATAGCACCTTTTTCCCGCCCCGGGACCTTCCCCGCAGATAATCCCCGCAACATTCCTTGACTGCCCGTTGCGCAGGGCACGACAATGATGATGCTTGGCCCCTTGGGAGGTATGACCTATTACGAGCAAGAGAAACGAAGGGCCTTGGCCAAGGGGCTGTTGAAGAGAGAGCGAACTTTTCTGAAGTCAGCGCCGGAAACGAGCCGTTTCGTCTTGACAGGGAAACAGAATATCATGTAACTTTGGTCATACCATTCGAACAATTCGGGCACTTCCGGGATAGGCGATCATAATCACGTTGTTTCTCGGGATGGGTATCCAGGGGGCCACGAACCCATTTTTGTCATTAACCATGGCAACTTGCAAGGACCGGTATTGAGCAAGGAAGGGATGGCGGGATATGTTTTCTCCTTACCAGTCGAAAAGGGCCTTTGAGGAAATCAGCGAGCAGATCAAGAAGGCTATTTTGGCCAAGAGATTGAAGCCGGGAGAAAGATTGCCTTCGGAGCGCTCCCTGGCGGAGCAATTTCAGGTGGGGCGGCTCACGGTGCGCGAGGCCCTGCGGACCCTTGAGACCCAAGGCTTTATCCGGATCAGGAAAGGAAGTGGGGGCGGCGCCTTTATCGGGAATACAGATCCCGAGATGCTCCCTTCCATCATCATGGACAACCTGTTGCTCGACGGCCTCACCAGCGAGCAGATGACCGAGGCGAGGATTGCCCTCGAATGCGCGATCGTCAAATCTGCTATCGAACATGCCACGTCCCAAGACCTTGATCGTATATCCCGACATATCGAGGAGTCTCAACCCATTACGGACCCGGAGAGGGCCGATGACCTCCTGTCCGAGAGAATAAGATTCCATATCATGGTTGCCGAGGCATCCCACAACCTGCCCTTTATCCTCTTTCTCCGCACCCTCATGGCCTGGGCACAAAAGAGGCTCGCCGGGAGATGGATTCCATCAGAAAAGGAGCAGAGGAGGGCCATCACATTTCACAAGAGATTGTACCTCGCCATCAAAGAAAGAGACGTGCAATTGGCCCAGAAACTGGTAAGACAACACATAGAGTCCTTGGGGAAGATCGTCTCGGAATTCGACAAGCCGACATGATGGGAAATGACCTGCATCCCGATTAATCTCGGGGCGGGACCGGAAAGGAGGAGGCCGTGAGCCAGTCCGTAATACGGATCGAGACCGACGTCCTTGTCGCGGGTGGAAGCCTGGCCGGTGGAGGCTCCAAACAGGAGGAGAAGGAACCATGATGAAGAAAGCCATTGCCCAATCCGTCGCTTCAGGTATGGCCGCCTTCTCCCTTATGATCTTGCCCCTGGCCCGAGTCCACCAGGTCGGAGGTGTTTAACTCCAGCATCTTGATACTGGCAATGATCCTTGCCGTGTTCCGGTAAAGGGCCGGAAAGGCTTCTCCCACTGCCATCAGCCCTTCTGCTTCCCTCTTCAAGGCCTGAACTTTGCTGTGGATCTCTTGCAAAGGAATCTCTCTTGCCATTCCTGCTCCTCCCCCCATATTCCAACTCGATCAGTGGTTCTTACGAAGATCCTTGAATCGCTTGGCCTTTACCTCGTATCTGGGCAGGCTTCCATAATCATGGAATTCCAGGTTGTAGCCAAGATTGGTCTTCAGCCTTAGCTGGTCTTTCAGACGCGCCTCTATGGCCGGGCGCTTCGCTTCCTGCCCCGGCATGATTTCTACCTTGAGGCTGATACGGTCAATATCACCAACCTTGTCAACGATGACCTCAAACTCGTCACCCAGGCCATCAATCCCCCGCACCACTTCCTCTATTGCTGAGGGAGAAAGAAGGACACCCTTGACTTTGGTGATGTCATCAGCCCTGCCCACGACTCCCCCCTTTATCAGCCGAAAGGTGCGGCCACAGGGGCAGGGATTTGGATCCCACTCGATGATATCCTTGGAATCGAAACGCACGCACGGCTGAGCCTGGCGATCCAGGGCCGTTATGATCATTTTTCCTCTTCTTCCAGGCTCCTCAATGAACTCGCCTGTATCCGTATCCACGATCTCCACGAGAAAGAAGGCCTCGTTTACGTGAAGACCTCCGGGTTGTTCTTCACATTCAAAGCACCACGCTCCTATCTCCGTCGCACCCGCATGATCGTAGACCTTTGCCCCCCAGGCCTCTTCCATACGCTTCTTTGTCGAGGGGATGCTTGCCCCGGGTTCACCCGCGCAGGTGATCTTGTTGATGGTCAAGGAAACCGGATCTATCCCCAGCTTGTTCCGTGCCGTATCTGCCATGCCGAGGACGTAGGTGGGCGTCGCCATCATGGCGGTCGCCTTCAGTTCCTGGATTTTCAAGATTCGTGCCTGGGTGTCCAAAACCCCACCAGGGACCACTTCCGCCCCTATCTTCTCTGCGGCATAGTGTCCTGCCCAGAAGGCCACGAAGACATTGTAACCAAAGGGTATGAATACCCTGTCCGAAGGGCGGTAACCCTGCGCCCAAAGGATGTAGGCCCAACACTCTGACCACCATTCCCAGTCCTGCCATGTGTCTGCCTGGTAAACGGGCTGACCTGTTGTGCCACTGGTCTGCCGATACTCTGACACCTCTTCGAGGGGCACGCATAACGCGTCTCCATAGGGAAAGGGTTCCTTGCGCTGTATCTCCCTCATCATGGACTTTTCCACCGTGGGGACCTCCCTGACATCCTCGAGGGACCTGATGTCCCCGGGCGTTATTCCGGCCTTATCGTAGAGGGACCTGTGGAACTTGGAACGATCATAGGTCCATTGAAAGATCCTTTTGAATTTCTCAAGCTGTAACGCCCGTATCCTTTCGAGGGGAAGGGTCTCAAGTACCGGGTTCCAGTATCTTTGTTTCGCTATCATGCTACCCCCTTCAGAATTCTGGTGGCCCTATAGGGAGGTCCTATCCCAGGGCTCAATACCCCTGTGTAGGCCCTGTGCCTCTAAAATACCCGAAAAAAGGCCTTCGCAGGAAGTACTGTCTCAAATCCGCAGTCCTTCCAGGTATCTGCTTATCGCCCCATCGTATTCATGGGTCAGGCTGAAGACCTTTCTTGCGAGGCGGAACCTCGTCTCAAGGGTGGTGGTCCCGCCCGATTCTTCCATCTCCTTGAGGACGGTTTCATAATCCGCAGGATCCGTGATAACCGTGACGTATTTGAAATTCTTGGCAGAGGACCGAAGCATGGCGGGCCCGCCGATATCGATGTTCTCAACGGCCTCTTCCAGCGTCACCCCCTCCTTTCCCACCGTCTCTTGGAACTGGTAGAGATTGACAACAACCATGTCAATGGCTTCTATCCCGTGCTCCTTCATCATCCTCGCGTGCTCGGGGTTGTCCCTGATGCCAAGCAAGCCTCCATGCACCTTGGGGTGGAGGGTCTTGACCCTGCCGTCCAGCATCTCGGGGAATCCCGTATATTCGGAGATGTCCTTGACCGTGATTCCCCCTTCCCTCAAGGCCTTGGCAGTCCCCCCGGTCGATAGGATCTGGACCCCGAACTCAGAAAGAGACCTGGCAAAGTCAACGATTCCCCTCTTGTCCGTCACGCTTATGATGGCCCTTTCTATTTTTCCCACGCCTTCAACTCTCCTTTCAAAAGTCCCTTGTGTTGCCGGTGATCGACAAACTATAATACAACCCCATCATAAATCAAGCAAAAGGAACGACGACTTCCCGGTATGAGGCTGTGGGTATGCTTGCAGCAGGTGGACATTCGTGCGACCGTGTGATTGTCTTTGGACGGTATCCCGAGCCGGGAAAGACAAAAACGCGCCTTATTCCGGCGCTCGGGCCGGCCGCTGCCGCAGATTTCCAGCGCAGTCTGACCAAAAGGACCTTGAAGACCCTTTCGAGGTTCCCACGTGACGGAAGGGGGGAAATTGAGTTCTGCTATGAAGGGGAAAGCCCGCACAAGGTGCTGCGTTGGATTGGAAGAAACATCCCCTGTTCAAGGCAGAGTCCGGGGGATCTCGGGGAGCGCATTTATTCGGCCTTTGGCCGGGCCTTCAAGAAGGGGGACAGGAGGGTGGTCCTGGTAGGAACCGATATTCCAGGATTGACCCGAAGACCTCTACCTGGTTTCCAATCTCTCCAAGCTCGGGAGAATCGGCCTTGCGCACGCCGACGTTGTGACTTCCGGGCGAAAATGGCAAAGGGAAGGGATCGTTCGCAATTCCCTCATCAATGTGCTGATCGCCGCGTCCTGTGCCATGGGCATCTCTCCCGGGACGATCAAGAGGGTCTACCGAGGCAAGCGCGGTTCTCCGTGAGGAGGATCGTGGCTAGGGGCTCCCGTGCCGGATAACGCGGCTCACTATGGGAGTTAGCTCGCGTTTTGCATTCATCCGTGCCTCAGAGATCTTGGCCATGAGAAAGGCCACGACCAGTCCCGAAAGGGCAAACAGGACGGTCCCTTTGTCTGCTTCCCACTGAAATCTCCTTGAAAAGGCGTTTCCCGCAATGGCCCCCGACAGCAGGCCTATGACAGGGAAAATATATATGACAAACAGCCCCTTGAGCCTTGTCCTTGTGCTCAGGAATATCTCAACCAGGTCGCCGACTTGGGCCCGGGCATCGTTTTCAGCCTTGACAACCATCTTGTTCATTCCGTTGCCTGTCATGCTGCAATGGCCCTTGTGGCTACAACTCTCACAACTTCCCTTACGTTCCGTTTCCACCCAAGCCCAGTGGCCCTCGGTGTTTCTTACCGTGCCTCTTTCCGTTTCCATGCCTCGGCCTCCTGTCCTCCAGACTGTTGCCCAAAATCCCGCAACAGGGCACATAAAGGCACTGAGAACGCCATCACTCGCTTGCTGGGGGCAACAACGTGTTCAGGCCTGCTGGCGTTTGCCATTCGCCTTGCTCTGGGTCGGAGCAAGCTCGAGCATTCGGTCCAGGGCGATCTTTGCATCCCTTCTGATATCATCCGGGACCTCGACAACGTTCGCCTTCCCCAGATTCTCAAGAGTCCATAGGAGCTTGTTCAGGTCGATCTTGTACATGTTTGGACACAGGGAGTCATGGAGCGGGACGACGCGCCTGTCCGGACATTCCAGGGCCAGTCTTCGCACAAGGTTGATCTCGGTCCCAATTATTATCGTCGAACCTGGAGGGGCATTCTCCACATACTTCACGATATACCCGGTAGAACCTACAGCGTCCGCAAGGGCCACCACCTCCTGAGTGCATTCGGGATGGACAACGATTTTGGCCCCCGGATACCGCGCCCTCATCTCCTCCATGTGTTCGACTTTGAAGCGCGTGTGGACCAGGCAATATCCGTCCCAGAGGATCAGTTTTGCCTTTCTGATCTGGTCCGCACTGTTGCCGCCCAGTTCCCTGTGGGGGTCCCACAGGATCATCTCTTCAGGGGCTATCCCGAGGCTGTTGCCAGTGTTGCGGCCCAAGTGCTGGTCAGGGAAAAAGAGGATCTTCTCCCTTCTGGAGAACCCCCACCTCAGTGCGTCTTCGGCATTTGACGAAGTACACACAATCCCCCCATGCCGACCGCAAAAGGCCTTGAGATCTGCATCCGAGTTCATGTACACAACCGGCAACAAGGCATCAGGGCCGGTGACCAAGGTGAGCCCCTCCCAGGCCCTTTCCACCACAAATTTATCAGCCATGTCGGCCATCCAACAGCCGGCTTCCGCGTCGGGAATCTGAACGATCTGGTGATCCTGTGAGAGGATTGCCGCACTTTCCGCCATGAAGTGCACACCGCAAAAGATGATGTACTTTGCCGACCTGTCTGCCGCTGCTCTCTGGGAAAGGCCAAAGGAGTCGCCCCTGAAATCTCCCAGATCTACGATCTCCTTCCGCTGGTAGTGGTGCGTGAGAATGATTAGCTCTTTGCCCAGCCTCTCCTTTATGGCCTTGACCCTTTTAGAGATCTCCTTCTCTTCCGGAGATCGGCCATCGCCCTGTTCACTTCCGTCGAAGATCCGGATCTCGTCCCCCACATGGATTCTCCCCCCCTCCAGCACCCGGCCAAAGATGCCTTCCTTGGGCATAATGCAGTCGCCTGTCTTGTAATATATAGCGCACCTGGCATGACACTCCTTCCCGATTTGGGTGACTTCCACGAGGACATCTTTTCCGAGTTTGAGGCGGGTTCCTACAGGGATTTTCATCCAGTCTATCCCGGATGTTGCGATATTCTCTGCAAAGTCGCCAAAGCCCACCTCGAGCCCGCACTCCCTGGCCCTTTCAATGCTTTCCGAGGTGAGAAAGCTCACCTGCCTGTGCCATTTCCCTGCGTGGGCATCCCCTTCCAGGCCGTGCTCCCGAACGATCAATGCCTCCTCTACCCGGGTCTTCGGGGTACCTTTCTTCTTGCTTACTGCTATGGATTCGATCTTCATTTCTCTCAATTCCTTAGAACTCCCGCTCCTGCCACCGAAGCTGAACAGGCCCTTGCTCAAGCGCGCATATCTGTTTGAGCCCTGATCCCATAATAGGCGTTCAACGATTTGACCGCCAAGGAATTATCAAAACATAACAGGAGATCTTTATAAAGCCCTTTCTTGACAGTGGGCCCCTGATTGCCTCATTCCAAAGAGCCGGAAGGATCCGTCGGGGTTTGGTGAGACCCCTCTCCCTGACCAAGTCTCCTCAACAATTCTCTGTGAAAAGGTCTCAAAAAGGTGTCCAGGGGCAGATGTTGACCGTGCTATTGGTTGGCTTCGGCCATCTTCGTCATTTTCGAGAGAGTTACGCTGTTGAGCCGTGTAAACATGGCCTCCGTTGCGTCCTCCCACACTCTCCTGGTGACGCAATGGCTCGATTTGTCACAGATATCAGGGTGTTCTATACAGTCAGTCAGGTCAATACCCCCTTCGAGGACTTTGACAATCTGTCCCACTGTTATCTTGTGCGGAGGCGTCGCGAGCATATGGCCACCCTTGGGTCCCCTGAGGCTTTTGATCAGATTGGCCTTCTTCAGGGGGATGATGAGCTGTTCAAGGTACTTGACCGAGATATCCTGTCTCTTGGCTATATCGCCGATCTGTACCGGACCGTTCTTATAGTGTTGTGCCAGATCCAACATCATTCGCGTCCCGTAACGACCCCTGGTTGACAACTTCATGAGACATCTCCTTTTTTGCCTAACAACAAATTATATAACGAATCGTTATATTATAGATATGCTTTTACACTCTTTCAAGGGATAAGGCAAGGGCTACTTCCGCCGGAACTCGAGGCCATTTCCTTAGCAGGGGCTTAATGGCGGGCAGATCTCGGCCTGGCCTCTCAAACCGAGCGTCAACACTCGCGGCCGGTCCGTGGGATACCGGGGAGTTCCTCAGGTTATTGGAGGAAATGCCCTGGGCTGGAACCGACTTGGGCCTGAGCCGGATGGAGGAGTTGGGTTGATGTAGGCACCTTGCGGGATAAGGAGAGAGATGCCGGCCTCCGTTGCTGCCTAAAACGCTAAAGATTGTAAACGGAGTTGAGCGCAGCGAAATTCCGGTTACAATCTTTAGCGATAAACAGCATGAGGCGCAATTAACTGCCTTGGGAGCCCTTTGGGTTTACAAAATCCCACCGGACATTGCCGCAACCCAATATTCGGGGTTTACGCTCATGAACCCCTAGGAATCTACTCCAAATTCCTTAAACCCGAAATATTGGGTTGCCACCTCTTGACGAAATAGATATGGTCTTGAAAAAATGGACAAGACCGGATTGGCCCTGCTTTTTACGGCAGAGCAAACTGTCTCTAACTCCCGCGGAGCGGGATCTGCCACGGTTGCAGAGGGCCAGGTTTCCCCTGTTAGAATCAAGCTCCCCGCAGTAAGCTGCAGGGTATTCTGGCAAAGGCGAATAAATCCGTTCGCGGAACCAGACAAGGTCACTTTATGAAAGGGAACAAGGAAAAAGCAAGAATTGCGGTGGGTCTGAGCGGTGGCGTTGATTCCTCTGTTGCGGCCGCAATACTCCTCGAAGAGGGACATGACATCATAGGCCTCACCATGGAGATCTTCGACGGTTCTTCCTCAGCCCCTCTAGGGACAAAAGGACATGCCTGCTACGGACCGGGGGAGAGGCATGATGTGGAGAGGGCAAGGGCCCTTTGCAGAGATCTTGGAATACCCTTTTTCGCCCTGGACCTGAAGGAAGAATACAAGCGCTATGTCCTCGATTACTTCCGGAAGGAATATCTTTCAGGCAGAACGCCTAACCCCTGTATTGTATGTAATAGGAGATTGAAGTTCGATTTTCTCCTCCAGAGGGCCAAAGAGGCTGGAATCCAGTTGGATTTCTTTGCTACGGGTCATTATGCACAACTTGAAAAGAGGGAAGACGGTGTCCTCCTGAAAAAGGCCGTGGATTCCTCCAAGGACCAGACCTATTTCCTCTGGGCACTGGACAGAGAACAGCTCTCCCGTGCCCTCTTCCCCCTGGGAACAATGACCAAGGAAGAGGTCAAGGAAAAGGCCCGCTCCCTCGGGCTTGAAACGGCTGATATGCCCGAGAGCCAGGACTTCGTCGAGGGAGGTGACTATTCCCCCCTTTTCAGGGAAAACGAGATAAGACCAGGTGACATTGTTGACAAAAAGGGCAGAGTCCTCGGAAGGCATCAGGGCATCATCCATTACACCATAGGTCAGCGACGGGGCCTCGGTATTTCTTCCCAAAGGCCCTTATATGTCACCGCCATTGACGCTGCCAATAATAGAATTCTTGTGGGAGGAAAGGAGGAGGTATTCTCCCCGGGACTGATCGCTTCCCAGCTCAACCTGCCAACCCTTGAAGAACTCCGAGAACCCTTGCGGGTCGTGGCAAAGATCCGCTTGCAGCACAGGGGGGCCGACGCCAGGGTTTTTCCCCTTCCTGGAGGTAGCGTTAGAGTGGTTTTCGAAGAACCACAGATGTCCGTGACCCCCGGACAGTCCGTCGTCTTTTACATCGAGGACGTCGTCCTCGGCGGAGGTATCATAGACCGCGCCCTTGTGTGATGAGTGGGACGTCCATAAATGTCAACCCATCTTCATTTTGCGGTTGACAATAAGTCCCTGTTCGGGAATAAAGCACGTAAGAGGGATCTGGGCAACAGCCTGTCGAGTTATGACGACGAGAGAAAGACTCCTATCAATCCTTAAGGCTCATAGGGGAAAGTGGGTATCAGGCGAACACCTGAGCAGCGAGTTACGGGTGAGCAGGTCCGCCGTTTGGAAACATGTCTCCTGGCTCAAATGTAAGGACTACATCATTGAGTCTATGCCCAAGAAGGGATACAGGCTGAAGGAGGCATCCTCCAGGATGTTGCCTGAAGAAATACGAGAAGGACTTGAAAACAATGTCTTCGGCAAAAGAGAGATCATCCACATGGATGAGGTCGACTCTACCAATAGGATGGCCAAAGACCTTGCCATCAGGGGTGTCCCTGAGGGGGCACTTGTCATTGCCGAAAAGCAGACACGCGGCAGGGGACGAATGGATAGAGACTGGTTCTCTCCGCCCGGGGGAGGGATCTATATGACAATAGTCCTTCGGCCGTCCCTGCCCCCTGCCGAGGCACCCAAGATAACCCTCCTGACCGGAGTGGCCTTGGCGGAATCCCTGAGAGAGATCTCCCGAATCGAGGCCAGGATAAAGTGGCCCAACGACATCGTCATAAAGGGCAAAAAGCTAGCGGGTATCCTGACCGAATTGAGCGCTGAGATCGATGCCATCAACTTTGTCCTCATAGGGATCGGGGTAAACGTCAATACAGGGGAATTCCCTGAAAGCGTTCAGGAAACGGCCACTTCCTTGTTGATTGAAACTGGACAGCACTTCTCCAGGGCTCCTCTCGTCAGGGATTTCCTGAGCCGGTTCGAGGCCTTTTATGATGAATCCAAAGGGAGGGGATTTGACGGGATTATCCGCAGATGGAATGGATTGACTGACACGGTGGGCAGAAAGGTCAGGATCGATGCCGTCGGAAGGGAATATACCGGAGAGGCCTTGAGAGTGGATACCGACGGTGCCCTGATAATCAGGGATGAAAGGGGATCCTTGCACAGGATAGTGTCCGGAGATGTCAGCCTGATCTGATGCCGCCCGGAGGATAAGAAATGGAAGATAGAAGGTCTCCTTTGCGGGGGATGGTCTATGCCGCGCTTTTTGGGGCAGCCACGGCTGTCGGGGCATACATAATCATACCTTTCCCTATTGTTCCCATAACCCTCCAGACCCTGTTCGTAGCCCTTGCCGCTTCTTTGCTGGGAGGGCGACTTGGGGCCTTGAGTCAATTCATTTATCTGCTCCTGGGGATAATTGGACTGCCCGTTTTCAGTGGAGGCAAGGCAGGGTTTGGGGTCCTGATGGGCCCCACGGGCGGCTATCTGGTAGGGTTCATTGTGGGCGCTTATGTTACTGGAAGACTGATGGAGATCAGAGAGAAGACCACCATCGCCTGGACCGCCTTTTCCATTGCCGCGGGCTTTGTTGTTATATACATCCTGGGGGTCACCCAGCTATCCCTGGTGGCGAAAATGGCCCTTTCCAAGGCCATTTCGGTCGGCGTCATCCCTTTTCTGATAGGAGACTGCCTCAAGGTCGTGCTCGCGACCCTTGTGGTCAAAAAGACGCGCGGCAAGATAAATGTTAGGTGATAGCAATGATTCTGACCAGAGACCTCCATTTTGCTTACGAAGACAATGGGACACCCGTCCTTAAGAACATAAACATGGAGATAAGAGAAGGGAAGCACGTGGCCATCATAGGACCGAATGGATGCGGGAAGACCACACTGGTAAAGCATCTGAATGGCCTCTTACTTCCCACGGCAGGAGAGGTACTCGTAGACGAAATGGATACCCGGGACAGCCGCAACCTGAAAGGGATAAGGCAGAGGGTCGGCATGGTCTTTCAGAACCCCGATGACCAGATTGTGGGAATGACCGTGGAGGAAGATGTTGCCTTTGGGCCCGGGAATTTGAACATGCCCCCCTCTGAAATCAGGAACCGCGTTCGGAAATCCCTGGAGACCGTGGGCATGGATAGCCACGCCAAGAGGCCGCCGCAGGCCCTTTCCAACGGTGAAAAACAACTGGTCGCCATTGCAGGCGTCCTGGCCACGGAACCCAAGTATCTCATCCTTGATGAGCCGACGACCTATCTGGATCCACTGTGGAAACAACGGGTCATGGAACTCACCCTCGATCTTAAGAATCACGGGATTACCATCATCCACGTCACCCATGGCATGAGTGAAGCGGTTCAGGCCGACCTCGTCTTCGTTATGCACCACGGGGAAATCATGACCAAAGGGGAACCCGAGGAGGTCTTTTCCAAGAGAGGATACCTCGAAGACATGGGTCTGGAGATCCCCGAGATCTCAAAGCTCATGTGGCGAATGCGGGAAATGGGAATTCAGGTGGATCCTTGTGTCTTTACCATAGATAAGGCCGCTGAGGAATTGTTCCCACTACTGTCAAAACCGGGTGGGGGATAAATGGCCGGGATCTGCCAAGTGGGCAGTGGTCCTTTTAGCCTGGATCTCGGAAGCACGGGGAGCTTCACCAGGATCCGTCAGGTTCCTCCCAGGTATCTGTAAGCACCCAAAGCACTCAGTGAAGCTCCCCGCAACAAGATCGACGTAGCGAAAAAAGGGGGCCTTGGTTGACCGCGAAGGACTTGTTCAAGATGGGGCACTATATAGCGGCTGACTCTCCGGTACACGGGCTTGACCCCAGGGTCAAGATCGGGGCAGTCATCCTGTTAAGCATCATGATACTCCGTGGCAGCGCCCTTTCCTTGTCCATGATCACGCTATGCCTGTTGGCCATAATCCTCCTGTCAAACCTCTCTTTCCGGAGGGTGGTTCGAGCCATGCGACCCATCCTGTTCTTTCTGGCACTCCTGTTCGGTGTCCATCTCTTCTTCACTCCTGGAAGGGCCCTTCCGCCCTTTCCCATCTGGCACGTAACAATTACCGAGGAAGGCCTTTTCAAGGGCCTGCTTGTCTCCTGGCAATTCGCCCTGCTCCTCTTAAACGGCTCCCTGCTGACCATGACCACACCGCCCTCAGAACTTGTATGTGGTATCGAAAGGGCCCTGAGGCCCCTGAAGATCTTCAAGATCCCCTCCCATGACATTGCGCTCATGATTTCTGTCGCCCTGAGGTTCGTTCCCACTATCCTGGACGAAGTTGAGAGAATGAAGGAAGCTCAAATGGCAAGGGGGGCATGTTTCAACGGGGGAACCCTCTTAGAGAGGGCCAGGGCCAACCTGGTTCTCCTTGTCCCGCTTATGATAAGAACACTTCACCGGGCTGACAACCTGGTCACCGCAATGGAAAGCCGGGGGTATGAAAGGGGAAGGAGGACCTACCTGAGGGAATTGCGACTGAGGTCACAGGACTATACCGCCATTGCCCTTATGGCCATTGGCGGGGGCATCTTTCTCTTGAGGGGCACCATCTTTCCCCCGGGTTTCTGAGACCTATCTCCGCCTGCCATGTCCGTCATCCCTCGTCAGGCAGGATGCCCGGGGATAGACCAAGGCCGTCGACAAGGATCCCTTTGTAGGTCCCCAAGGCCTCTTCCCTGTAATCTTCCGTCAGGTTCGGGGGTGTCTGTACAATCATCGTTCCGCTCTTGAGTATACTTGTCACCACGTCCCGGGGCTGAACAAAGGTCAGGCCAAGGTTTCCAGTGCTCTTTATGGTAAAGCCCTTCTCCCTGACGATGTCCTCGACCTTCTGGAGCTCTATCTCGATTCCTTTTTTGGGAGTCAAGACGAAGTTCCTCCGCCCATCACGAGCGCAGGTCTCTTCGTAGAACTTGTCCCTGATGGGTGGAGGGGCCTCCTTCGCCATGGGGCCACAGACGGGGCAGTCTTCCCGCGCCTTAAGCTTGAGGGTGTTGAATTTCATGTCTCCGAGGTCGATGTATAGGAGCTTGTTCAGGAGCATGGGTTCCTTCCCCATGACCACTCGCGCGGCTTCGTATGCCTGAACAGCAGTTACTATCCCCAGGCTCGAGGGGTGGACTCCCACGACGCCACATTTTGGCAGGTCGTCCTCTGTAAGACCCGGCATGAAGCATTCCAGGCACAGGGTCTTTCCCGGGACGATGGTGGTGGTGTTTCCCAGGGTCTGTATGGCCGCGCCGAAAACATAGGGGACCTTCACCTTGTTGCAGGTGCGGTTCACGATGTAGCGGGGTTCCGGCCTGTCCAGCCCGTCGAGGACCACGTCCATGTCCCCAATCAAGTCCTCTGCGTTGACAGAATTCAAGGACTCGGGGCAGGCATCCAGCTCAACGTCGGGGTTCAACTGTCCCAGTTTCCTCAAGGCCACCTCCACCTTTGGTTGACCAACTGAATCCACGTCGTATAGGTGTTGCCTGTGGAGGTCGGACCGGGACACGATATCCCTATCCACCATTCGAAGATATCCGATGCCCATACCTACCAGCTTCAAGGAAAGGAGGGTCCCAAGACCGCCCATGCCCACAATGCAGGCCCGCGCATTTCTCAACTTTAGCTGGCCATCATACCCGATATCTTCAAGGACTATTTGCCTTGCATATGTCTCCAGTTCCGCGTCTGTTAATTCATTTTTCTTCATTCCTTAAGAGTCCCTCCTGTCTGATGTTCTCTTCCCACGATCCGGAAAGATCAGATCGGCACGCCTCCTCATCCTGTGAGGTACGCCCGGTACCGTACCCTCTGATCTTCCATGCCCTCACGGGAACACCCTCCACCTTCCACTGTGATCAATCCCCTGTGACCCCCATGGCTGTAGCTGATCTGAAAATCCCCCGGAGGGGCATGCTTTATATAATATAGCAATTTCTTCGTTGCAGCCTCAATATCCCGGCCCTGGAGAAGCACAACGGGGCCTGAGGATGTGGCCCTTGAGGCCTGAATTCTCATCTATGATCCTGAGGGCCTTCCGGTGCTGGGACATGGGCCGCTGACCAAGGACTTCGCCCGTGAATAGAAACGAGGCCCCTATCTCCCTCATATAGTCCCCGGCCCGTCTGATCTTCTCGATCCTACAGTCTATGCAGGGATTCATGCCCGAGCCGTACCCGAACCTTGGATTTCTAACGATCTCAAGGTATTCATCCCTCAAGGCAATTCGCCTCAGGGGAATGCCTCCCAATTCCCTGACAGCCGTTATCACCGCTGCACATCCCGCAGATTTGGGAGTGCAGGTGCAAAAGGGCGATGTAAAATTGATCGCGTACACCTCTATCCCTTGGTCCATAAGGATCTTGGCGGCCAAGGTACTGTCGAGGCCTCCAGAGAGGAGCCCGACGGCCTTTGTCTTTTCTTTCCTGGAGCCCATGGTATTTATCACCGTTCCCTAAAGCGACCTCGTCTTCAAGTTGAGCTTCGTGAAAGAACGTCCCAAGGGGCCATACGGTGCCGCGACACACCCGGATCGGGGATCAAGCAAACAGAAGGACGTGGGCAAAAGCCTGTCCCATTCCAAAGCTACGCCCCCTTAAGGGGCCCCCTGAAATTCTATACCACTTTGTAGCATATCAAGTCAACACCCTGCTTCATTTGATTGGCGCAAAACCCTGCCCTCCCGTTTTTGGCCCGGCAAACGGGGCGGCCTTGTTGACTTCACGGCACGCTGTGATAGTATTGGCAAAAATACCGGAGAAAGCTATTGGAAAAAGAACAATTCGCGTCCATAAGAAGGAGACTTGGAAAGACCCAGGCCCAGATGGCCCAGTTGCTTGGTTGCTCGATCAAGGCCGTTCAGAGCTTTGAGCAGGGATACAGGAAGGTCCCGGTTTATGCTGAGAGGCAGATCCTGTTCCTCCTTGCCAGCAAGCTGGCCTCGGCCAATAATATGCATAAATGCTGGGAAAAGACCGATTGTCCGGAGGAGAAAAAGGAGCTTTGCCCCGCATGGGAGTTCAGAGTGGGGCACCTTTGCTGGTTCATAAACGGCACCATATGCAAAGGAGAGGCACAGCACTCATGGGAGGCAAAGATGGCGATGTGCAGGGGGTGCCGCGTCTTTCAATCCATATTCTCCCCCTAGTGCCTTTGGTACGATCAGGACGACAACCTCCCCCCCATAGAGGGCAGATTCCCTTCAGTCCCCCTGCTCTGCCATATAATCATCATAGAGGGTCTCGATGGCAAGTTTGTGTTTTGCCTCCTCCTGGCTAAGCATCCTGAAGAGCTTGAGGAGGTCTTCCTTCTCTGCCCTGTCCGCCAGGCTATTGTATAATTTCAGGGACTTTTCTTCCCGTTTCATGGCAAGCCGCAGGATATCGGCATAGGGCATGCCCTCCTCATAAGTCATATCAACCAGGTAATCACTCCTCTTGAGATCAGGTATCCGTTTGAGCTCATATTCTGATACCCTTGTTTCTCCCCTCAATACCCCTTCCAAGAGAGAGGCGTGCTTTCTTTCTTCTCCGGCAAATTCCTCAAAGGTCTTCTTGGCACCAGAATAGGGTTCCTGCTCGGCAGCTTCTTCGTAGAAGGCGACGGCCTCCTCTTCTTTGTCAATAGCGAACGCAATGATCTCTTCAAAGCACTTGAAGTTCATGGGTCCCTCCTCCGCGAAAGAATGGGTGTCCTATGTTATGGGAAAAGCCCTTGTATGTCAAAGGAAAGTGTGTGAAAATCCTGGAAAGAGTCGGACGGAGAGGAGGGCCCTCTGGAATGAAGAGATACGTGATTATTGGTAACGGTGTGGCAGGGACGACAGCAGCTGAAAATATCCGCAAACATGATAGGGACGGTTCGATCACTGTCCTGACAGATGAGGACACTCCCTTTTATTATAGGATTCGCCTCAACGAGATGATCTCCGGAGACATAACAGAAAAAGATCTTATTGCCAGAAAAACGGAATGGTATGAAAGCGAAAAGATCGGGATGGAGACGAACAGGAGAGCGACCGGCGCTGACCCTGAGAGGAAAATCCTCCTTGCGCAGGACGGACAACAGCTCCCGTACGATATCCTCCTGATTGCCACGGGAAGTCATTCCTTTGTGCCCCCCATCAAAGGAGCCGACAAAAGGGGGGTCTTTACCCTGAGATCCATTCAGGATGCCCGGGACATATCTGCCTGGGCACAGACCGCTGAAGAGGTTGTTGTGATCGGGGGAGGACTCCTGGGTCTTGAGTCCGGAAATGCCCTCCGCAAGCTCGGAAAGAAGGTAACTGTGGTCGAGTTCTTTCCCAGACTTCTGCCCAGACAATTGGACACCGATGGAGCCCGGAGACTACAGGGCATCATGGAAGAGATGGGCTTTACTTTTCGCCTTGGTGCCAAGACCCGGGAGATTACGGGGGAGGAGAAGGCCTCTGAGGTAAGGCTTGAGGGAGGGGAGACCCTCGCAGCAGATATGGTTGTCATCTCCGCAGGTGTTCGGCCCAATCTGGAACTCGCCGAACCATTGGCCCTTGAAAAGGACAAGGGAATAAAGGTGGATGATCATATGAGGACAAATCGCCCGGATGTGTTTGCTGCTGGGGATGTGGCCGAGTTCAAGGGAATACCTTACGGAATCTGGCCGGCGGCAATGGAACAGGGGAAGATTGCCGGCGTAAATATGGCGGGTGGTGATCTGACCTATTCGGGAACGACCATGTCGACCACTTTGAAGGTTGTGGGGATTGACCTGGCCTCGGCAGGGGACATTGATGCGGAAAACAAGTTTGAATCCAGGGTCTTCACCGACGGCAGGACCTATAAGAAGATCATCATTGATGATAAGAGGATCGTAGGATGCATCATGCTCGGGGATACGAAGGAATTCAGCAGGATCACAAAGATGATGTCGGAAGAGCGGGATGTCTCTGAGTTGAACAAGCTGTTGCACAAATGACCTGATTCCTTCTGTTTAACCAGCGCGAGGGGTCCTAATATGCGCCTGGCATCCCAGAAGTCAAGATTGGTGTAAATGTGGTGGTCGTATGGCGTGAGGTTTTCGGGTGGCAATAGAGTATTTTTGCCATCAGTCACCTCCAGACATGGAGAAACAGGCGCCTGGATCTTGCCTCGTTGAGTGGCCCCTCTCTCATGGCCTTGCCTCTTCAATCCCGTTCCACCAGGCCCTTGATCATCTCCCCTGCGTGATAGGAGCTCCGGACAAAGGGGCCCGACGCCACTGCCTTGAAACCAATCCCCAGGGCCTTCTCTTTGAGCCTGTCAAATTCATCCGGTGGAACAAAGCGAGCCACGGGACGATGCACCGATGAAGGGGCAAGATATTGGCCGAGGGTTAGAAGATCACAGCCGGCCCTTCGCAGGTCTTGGAAGACCCCCCCTATCTCCCCGATGCCCTCACCCAGCCCAAGCATCAGGCCTGACTTGGTGACTACCCTTTGATCCATCTCTTTTACCCGCCGAAGAAGGTTCAAGGATCTCCTGTAAACCGCCCCCGGCCTAACGGATGGATACAGTCTGGGCACTGTTTCCATATTGTGGTTGATGACCTCCGGCCCGGCACCCACGACCTCCTCCAAGGCCCTTCTCGAACCCATAAAATCCGGGATGAGGACCTCGACGAGGGTCCCCGGATTCCTCCTCTTCACTGACCTTACGGTTTTCGCAAAATGGGACGCACCCCCATCCGCCAGATCATCCCGGGTCACAGAGGTGATCACGGCATACCTCAGCCCGAGTTCCCTCACTGCCTCGGCAACCTTCTCCGGTTCCTCTCCATCCAAGGGAAGGGGCACATCTTGTCTTACGGCGCAAAAGGTGCACCCCCTCGTACATCTGTCCCCCAGAATCATGAACGTCGAGGTCCCCTGGGCAAAACATTCGCCCAGATTTGGACAGTGAGCTTCCTGGCACACCGTATGGAGTCCGCTCTTCTTGAGCAGATCAAGGACGTTCCTATATACACGGCCTGTGACGACCCGCTTCCTGAGCCACTCGGGCTTGCTGGCTTTCATAGGTCAGGCACCTGAATCTCCTGGTGATCCTTGGGGATTGGTACGATGAAAACCGGCTTCCGCACCCTGCGGAGGACCCTTTGCGCCACGCTGCCCAAGAAGGTGTGGCTGATGAGCCCCTTGCCGTGCGTTCCCATGATTATGACGTCACAGTGTGCCTCATCTGCCTTTCTGAGTATCTCGTCTGCTGGATATCCCTCGCATACTTCGATCTCGGACACCCGGGCCGTGCACGTGGGATCCTCCTTCACTTGCCTGTCGCAAAAGGACTGCAGCCGTTTCTTTATCTCCTCCTTGATGTTAGCTTTTTGGTCCAGTGCCTTCTTGAGGTTCTCCTCTGACAGGTAGAGCCCCAGGAGGGCCTTCGTGTTGGGCGGCAACTCCTCTAAGACATGGAGAATTACCAACTCGGCATCGTGCTTTTCCGCGAAATCCACTGCATAACCGAAGGCAAATGCAGAGTTTTCCGACAGATCAGTCGCGTAAAGGATCCTTTCTATCTCTGGCATCATTTCCGATCCCCCTTTTCTATTTCTGTGAGCAAGGCCATCCTGACATTACATTAAATTCCTGGTCCCCTTAAGTCAACCTGTGACGAGTACCGGCAGTGTGTTTTTCTTGGGCAACCCGGCTCTCTATTGACCCATTTGTGGGCTCTTTGAGTTAACCGGACAGAGACTACTTGGGAGAGCCATATCCACCATCTGTCGGGGCCCTCGGTTTGACCCGGTGGCCCAGATGACTTATATTTATAGTGTGTTGCGTGTCCCGGAGAGTTATGCAAGGGGTACCTAGAGAAAGGCCCACGTTTGCGGGGATGGCGTCTTGCGGAAGCGTGATGGCATGGGAATGGCTCAGAACAAGCTGAAACTCTCCAAGAATGCCTTGAAGGTCCTCCAGGCCCGCTACCTGCGAAAGGATAGGGACCGGCGGATCGTGGAAACCCCCGAGGAGCTTTTCGTGTCCGTGGCCCGGGCCGTAGCCGACGCAGAACTTTCCTTTAGCGGACCTTCCGCCGCAGAGCTTTGGGGGGAAAGATTCCATGAGGTACTTATGTCCTTGAGTTTTCTCCCCAACTCCCCCACCCTCATGAACGCGGGGAAACCCCTTGGCCAGTTGAGTGCCTGTTTTGTCCTGCCCGTGGAAGATTCCATGGAAGGGATATTTGACGCCTTGAAAGACATGGCACTAGTTCAGCGTACAGGGGGCGGGACGGGGTTTTCCTTTTCCCGCTTGCGGCCCAAGGGCGATATGGTCGCGTCTACCTCCGGAGAGGCATCAGGCCCTGTATCTTTCATGAAGATCTTCGATTGCGCAACGGAGAACATCAAGCAGGGCGGAAAACGGAGGGGGGCCAACATGGGCGTGCTCAGGGTCGACCACCCCGATATCCTTGAATTCATTGAGGCAAAGCTCGACGGCAAGAGCCTTAGGAACTTCAACATCTCAGTAGGGATAACCGATAAGTTCATGGAAGCTGCCGGAAAGGACCTCCCCTATGACCTCATCCACCCGAGCACGGGCAAAGTCCGTGGCAGCCTGAAGGCCAAGGAAGTATTCGAGCGGATCGTCAGGGCGGCATGGGAGACCGGGGATCCCGGCCTCCTTTTCCTGGATTCCATCAACCGGGCCAATCCGACCCCACACCTGGGGCAAATCGAGGCCACCAATCCCTGCGGGGAAGTACCCCTCCTCCCCTACGAGTCCTGCAACCTTGGATCCATCAACCTCGCGCGGATGCTCGGCAATAACGGGGGGACCGTTACAATCGACTGGGAGAAGCTCCGCTCCACGGTAGAGGTGGCCACAAGGTTCCTGGACAATGTCATAGAGGTCAGCAGGTATCCGGTCCCCGAAATCAGCCGGGTCACCAGGGGAAACCGAAAGATCGGCTTAGGTGTGATGGGATTTGCGGAAATGCTCATCCGCATGTCCATACCCTATGACTCCCCAGAGGCAGTCAAACTGGGTCAGGAAATCATGCATGTTATCGCCGGGCAGGCCCGAAGGACTTCCATTCAACTCGCCCGGGATCGGGGCGTTTTCCCCAATTGGCGCGGAAGCATCCACGAGGCGCGGCATGAGAAGGTCCGAAATGCCACCCGAACCGCCATTGCCCCCACCGGCACCATTGCCATAATAGCGGATACCAGCGCGAGCATCGAACCCTTCTTTGCCCTCGCATACAAAAGAACCCATGTGCTCGGAGACCAGAGCCTCTATGAGATCAATCCCGTCCTCCTCGAACTGCTCGACCGATATGAGCTGGACGTCGAGTCCGTACTGGAAGAGACCCTTGAAAAGGGCAGCGTCAAGACGTCGGCCGCGATACCTGAGGACATCAAAAGACTCTTTGTGACCGCCCTCGATATTACCCCTGACAGGCACCTCGAAATTCAGGCCGCCTTCCAGAAGCACGTTGACAATTCCGTATCCAAGACAGTCAATCTTCCTGCGGATGCTGCTGTCCAGGACGTGGCCAGCATCTACTGGAGGGCCTGGGAACTGGGCCTGAAGGGTGTCACTATCTACCGTTACGGGAGTAAGGCGTTGCAGGTACTGGAGCTCGGCGTGGATGAAGAAGCCCTGCACTACGATCATGCCTCCCGGTGCGATCCTGAGGAGTGCAGACTATAGAGTCTTGCCCCTAACGGCCTGTTGTCCTGCGGCATGGGGAACATATTCTTCGAACTTCTTGAAGAAGCTCATTAGCTTGTCCTTGTAATAGGCAATATTTTCATCGGGATGTTCCGGATCGTAATTGCTGATGAGCTTGCAATTGTCGTAGACCCTCACCCTTTTCTTCTCCCCCGTCACGTAATAGGAGATCTGATCCCCGGCCCGATATTCCCGCTCCGATAGGAGGGCCAGCTCATAGGTTGCAGAAGGATTCCGCTTCCGTGCGGAAACCTTCTGGCGATAGATCTCCGGGGATTCGGCAAGGGTCTCGGTCTTGGCCAGGTTAGAGATCCCCATGCGGTGATTCTCCAGTCTACCCATATAATCATTCAGAAGCTCATAGACCTGCTCGCCCCTGCCTTCCAGGAGCAACCGTATCATGGATGAGAGGAAGTCCCTGAGATACTTCTCCATACCCCTCGAGCGGAGGGCGCTTCCTTTAATAATCATGTTACCTTCAAAGTCCAGGAGCGCATAGTTCTTGCTCTTGTATGAAAACATGGCCCTGTATCTCCCGTCCATGGCGACTTCGATCCCTTCGGGAAGACTTTCAGATAGACGTTCAACGAAGGCCTGGGCAGCGGTTTCTGTTTCCATGCCGGGTGGAGGAATGAAGTAGATGCCATCCGTGTCGATCTCTATCGGGATGGCACGGTGCTCTCTTAGCCACTGGAGCATCTGGCGGATGATATGCCTGCCCTGTCTCGTGACTTCTGCGGCGAGTTCCGGATCCGAAAAGTGATGGTGTTCGGTCCCCAGATAGCCATAAAAGGAATTTATCAGGATCTTGAAGGTCTGTTGAAGTGCCTCGAAATAGTCGCGCTCCTGAGGAGAAGCGGCCTCTCCTGCACACGTCTTTGCCTCCATGCGAAATGTCCTCAGATCCCCCAACAGGGGAAGAAAAATGCCCAGTTTCTCCCTCGAGGGGTTCAGCCCGTAAGTAAGCAGGATCGAAGGGTAAAGGCTGGCTACATCACAATGGATGACATTTTGTACGACTCCCTTCACAAAGGTGTCCGTATATCCTCCCTCAAAGGCCCTCCTGCCCGCAGGCTTTGGGATAGACTCCCTCTTTCTCAGATATTCTCTCAGGAACAGGGCATCTATCTTTGTGGCATTACCCCTCACGAAGATATTCTGGTATGAAAAGGGAAAGATCCGTGCCTGGAGAAAGAAGCTATATCCCAACAGCTCGGACAGGCCGAGGGTTTCTTTTGCATCATCCAAGTTATATTTCTTCAGGTCTCCCGGCCTGTGATCATAGGTCCATTTGATGTCCTCGCTCCGGATGTAGGTCCGCTCGTCATCCGAAATACCGAAGTGTCTGGCTGCACTCTTGAGGCCGTAACTCTCCAACTTCCTCGCGGTGACGTCATAGTACTGGAGGAGGAACATCGTATCCACCACATGCCGCCCGAAGATCTCGAAACGGGTGTAGTCAATGATTCGCTCTGCCACATTGAATCTGGATCTCCGAATCTTCGGTCGGCTACCGTCCCTTCCCCAGTTGAGAGGGATGCCGTACATCCGAGCCCTTGCTGCGATATATTCGAGATCGAAGTTAAATATGTTGTGACCTTCCAGCACGTCCGGATCCAAACTGGTAATCTTTTCGCCCAATGCCAACAGCATCTCCTCTTCGTTCATGTCTCTGCCGAAGAAGACCTGGGAGTTGCCTCGATTATCCATGATTGCCACGGAGATGATCCTGTCCTCCTCCCTCAGGGGATTGGGGAATTCATATCCCGGAGCACAGAACGTCTCTATATCCAGGGCCATCCTGTGCAGCTCGTCGAAAAGCAGCCCCTTGAACAGGGTCTTTCCCGTTAGAAGGAGATATTGATGGACCGGATCTGATACAAAGAGATAGGGAGCCCTTGGGGAAGAAGGAGGTTTTCCTGTCTTTTTGTGGAGATAGGTCTTGGCCCTTTGGCACTCCGACCAGTTTTCAAAGAAAACGAGGTGGCGGTATTCGTTGGCCCCCGAGAGACCCTCGGTCTGCCAAGATCCGTTGAAATTGTCCAAAAGTGCCTCATCCTCTATGATCATGAAGGGATGGAATATTTCATCCCTCGACTCGACGCCACCTTTCCGGCGCATGAATAGCCTCATTTTGGACCCATCCACCGGCTCCACCGCGACAATCCTCTCGGTGGGATCAGATCCGAAAAGAATATCGTTCGACTCCAATGCCGGTGATTTCATCTTTTCCATCTCAGGCCTCGCTCCTCCGCAAATAGACCTCCAAACGTTCTACCCCCAGGGACAGACTCAGTGTTAGGAGGAGATAAAGGACGGTGATCGTGATCCACACCTCGAAAGTAAGATATGTTGCCGCCATCAACTCCATGCCTTGAAAGGTAAGCTCCTGGATGGAAATGACCGAAACAATAGCAGAATCCTTTATTGTGGAAATGAACTGCCCCGCAAGGGGAGGAAGCACCCTTTGCACAGTCAACGGAAGGATTACATGCCGCATCTGCTGCCAGCGGGTCAGCCCGAGGGCGTGGCCCGCCTCCCATATACCCCTCTCTATGGACTGGATTCCCGACCTTATGATTTCCGTTATATAGGCCCCTTCAAATATGGCGAGGGCAACAAGGGCCGAGAGGAAGGGACTGACGAGAGAAGGTGGCGCAAAGAGAAAGGATACAAGGGCCTTTGCACCTTCCGGCAGGTTTAAGACAAAGTCATCCACGCCCAGGGCCGACATGATCTGTCCGCTCATGAAATAGTAAAAGATGAAGATGATCACCAGGGGAGGGAGATTTCGTATCAACTCCACATAGGTCCTTCCGACCAATCGATTGAAGAGACCATGACTCACCCGGCAGAGCCCCATGACTGTCCCGAATATAGTGGCAAGAAAGGTCCCCCACAGGCTTAGGCGGATGGTCGTGAAGAGTCCTTGGAGGAGAAGGTTCGGCACCAGGCCGCGGCCCTCTTCTTCGTAGCGCAGGATATATTGTGGAATGGCCCCCCAGTTCCATTTGTATTGGAGCCCAACGGTTATCCTGTAGATGACATAGATCCCGAAGGCTGCGACAAAGGCTCCGATGATTCCGTCCAGATAGGTTATCGTCCTCTTTCCTCTGATCAACTGACGAAACTGTCCTTTCTCCTTCTTACATGACTGAGGCGTACACATGAGTACGCCCCCTTCGGCTATGCTCAAGGCCGGGAACCTGGTGGAACAGGTGGGGTCTGTCCAAAAGCGTCAAGGGCTATTTCAGCCTGCTTTCCCAGTCCCTTGTCCTGAACCAGTAATGCTTTCGTTCCTTCAGCCATCCCTCGGACTGTACCACTGTTATCCAGTTATTGAAGAAATTCACCGTGTCGAAATCCCCCTTCCTCACCGCGAACCCGATGGGCTCCTTCGTAAATGTTTCTTTCAAGGGCAGAAAGAGCTTATCGGGGTACTTCAAGGCGTAGAAAGCTGGCGTCGGTGCGGAGGCCACTACCGCATGGGCCTTACCGTTCAAGAGTTCCAGGTAGGCCTGCGACTCATCATCAAATTTTCTCAATTGAGCCTTTGGCATGAATTTCTTTGCCGCTGCCACCGGGGTTGCCCCCAGCCTCACAGACAGAATAACGTTGGGGCGATTGAAGTCTTCCAAGCTATCAAAGCCTGCTGCAAGCTCCTTATGCGCAACCATGGACATGCCTGTCATGTCATATGGGATGGTGAAGTTGACCTTGAGGTTACGTTTGGGCAGGATCCCCATACCACCAATGATGACATCAAATTTCCCTGTGAGCAGGGCGGGGATAATTCCTGCCCACTTGGTGGGGACGAATTCGACCTTTACCCCCATGTCCTGTGCCAGTCTGGTGGCCACGTCGATTTCAAAACCGATCAATCTGCCTGTCTTATCTTTCATGGCCCAAGGGACAAAAGTGGACATGCCCACCCTGAGTACACCTCGTTTGAGGACCTGCTCTACGGTACTCTCCTGCACCAGTTGCTGTTGCAGCTTGCCCGCCGTGGCCACACCGGCCAAGGTGACCAATAGAAAGACAGCACATACCGCTGCGACCCAAGAACTCAGATGCTTCTTCATACACCCTCTCCTTTCATTTCAAGGTCGTCAAGACCTTGTACGATCTCTTCCCTCCTATAGTATTTGACTCAGGAACCCCTTTGTCCGCTCCTCCTTTGGGTTTTCAAAGATATCCTCGGGGGTCCCCTCTTCCACTATCCTTCCGTTTTCCATGAAGATCATCCAGTCACCCACTTCACGGGCAAAGCCCATTTCATGGGTTACCACAACCATGGTCATGCCTTCCCTGGCAAGCCTTCTCATGACGTCAAGGACTTCGCCTATCATCTCGGGGTCGAGGGCACTGGTTGCCTCATCAAAGAGCATGACCTTCGGTTTCATGGCGAGGGCCCTGGCAATGGCAACTCGCTGCTGTTGGCCCCCACTCAGGTGATTGGGAAAGGTATTGGCCTTTTCCGGTATACCAACGTGACGGAGCAGTTCCATGGAAGTCCTCGTGGCCTCTTCCTTGCTCTTTTTTCTGACCAATCTCTGGGCCAGGTTTACGTTCTCCAGCACTGTCAAGTGAGGAAAGAGGTTGAACAATTGAAAGACCATTCCCACCTCTTTGCGGATTTCAAGGCGGTTCTTCTTGTTCCTGTCAAGGGGTATCCCATCCACAATGATCCTACCCCTGTCTACCTCCTCCAGCCCGTTAAGGCACCTGAGAAAAGTTGATTTCCCGGAGCCGGAGGGACCGATGATCACCAGGACCTCCTTGCGACGGATTCTTGTGGAAAAGTTATCAAGGGCCCTGACACCATTAGGGAAAGTCTTGGTTACACCGTCCACCGTAATAATATAATCCCCGAGATCCTTCTTTCCCCTGGAATTCCTCATGGCTCATTCCCTAGGCAGCAATGCTGAGTCGTCTTTCCATCAGGGCGACACAAATCGACAGCGCCACCGTGATGATCAGATAGATCCCGGCCACAGCAAACCATATCTCGAAGGCGAGATAGGTATCCGCAATTATCTCCTGCCCCCGCATGGTCAGGTCATAGACGGCAATGGTGCTCACCAGAGCGGAGTCCTTTACCAGGGATATGGCCTGGCCCGTGAGAGGGGGTAAAACACGCCTGAGGGCCTGGGGGAGAATGATGTACCGGTAAGTGCTGTAACCGCTGAGACCTAGGCTGTAGGCGGCTTCCCACTGACCCTTCTGGATAGAGACAATACCGGCCCGGAATATTTCCGAGGCATAAGCGCCTTCAAACAGGCTGAGGGCCAAGACCGCGGAAAAGAAGCGGCTGATACCCAGTACGGGCCCCATTACGAAATAGATAAAGAAGAGCTGAACGAGCAATGGGGTGTTTCTCGTGACCTCCATATATATCCTGGCCAGGGCCGAAGCGGCAAAGGATTGTGACAATCTGAACAGGGCCGTTACCAGACCAAACACCATGGCGAGAATCAGACTCAATCCCGTGATCTTAAAGGTCACCACGAGACCCTGGAGAAGGGGGCCGGCGCGAAACCCATCACTTCCGTAAGTGAATATGTAGCCTGGGACCCGGTACCACTGCCAGTTGTAACCAAGGACATCCGTGCCCCGCGCTATCAACCAGGTAATAGCGGCCAGGAGCAGAAAAAACCTTACAAGATCGCCTATGATTGATGCCCTGAGAAATCTAAGGACATTTCGGCCCATGGCCAAATATTCTTCCATATTTTACCTGGTCTATTTGGGGGAATGCCTCAAATGAATGCGGCCCAATCAACACCCGATACGTCGCCGGTTGAGAAATCCAACCCCGTGCGCTTGCATCAAGGTCCCATGATTTTCAAAATATGTTGTGTGCCGTAGGGTGTCAAGTGAACATTTGATTCCCGGAAGAAGGCTATACCAGAGCCACAAGCCGCAGCCTCTTTGTATTCATCTCCTTTGAGGGGAGCCTATGAGTTGCAGGAAATCCCAGAAGAATGAGACAGGAAGAACTTGGCATTTTGCGTGCCGGACGTTCTTGTTTATCCAGGGCCTGCGATTTCCTGGATCTTCAAGAGGATGATATGCCCAAGAAGAGCGCCCGCATCCTCATGTACCGATTCATTGGGAACTCCCTGGAGGTATTCCTTGTGCACCCTGGCGGGCCCTTTTGGGCCAAGAAGGATCTTGGTGCCTGGTCTATCCCCAAAGGAGAGTATTCCGAGGGCGAGGACCCACTTCATGCGGCAAGGCGCGAGTTCCAAGAAGAGACCGGATTCGTTGCAGAGGGGCAATTTATCCCCCTTAGGCCTGTCACGCAGCCCGGGGGCAAGATCGTCTTGGCCTGGGCCCTGGAAGGGGATTGCGATCCACGGAAGATAGCGAGTAACCCCTTCAGGATGGAGTGGCCCCCCAAGTCCGGAAAATATCGGGAATTCCCCGAAGTGGACAGGGCCGAGTGGTTTCCCCTGGAATTGGCAAGAGAGAAGATATTGAAGGGCCAGAGGAGTCTCTTGGATGAACTCAGATTGCTGGTCCTCCTTTTCCTCTCCCTGGTGTATACGGCCAGGATCACTGGCCACTGGAATAGTAGTCTGAGCGAGGACGAATTCAGGATAAGGCTCCTGCACATTGATTCTCCCGCTTACAGGCACCCGAGCGTCCGGTAGTAAGTGATTCCGACTCACTCGAGGCATCTGCGAACTTCCGGGGTCTTTCTCAACCTTTCATGGTATTGGGCAAAAACATGGCAACCTGCGGAAACACCGTGAGGATGAGCAGACAGATCAACATAGCGATCCAGAAGGGCCATATTCCGTTGATCCTTTGAGAAAAGGCTGCAACACGAACACGGCGTTATGTCCTATTGGAGATCTTACATATCTCGCAAGTATTTTTCGAGGATCTTCTTGTCTGTCTGGCTCATGGTCCCGAACTTCACTCCCATCCCGGGTGGTCGGGTCTCGGAGGCTTCCTCCCCACCCCTTGACCACACAACTTCACAGTTTATTTTCAAGGGCTCGGGGAGGCCTGATAACTGCAACTTCAGCAAAAATGTTTCCCCTTTCTTGAGGGGCTTCTGGGTCTTGATAAACAGTCCGCCTGCGCTGATGTTACCGGTGTAAGCCTTTGTGAAGGATTTCTTGTCCTTGTAGGCCAGGGATATGGTCCGTTGCACTCGGGGAGAGGCCCTGGTTGAAAACTCACAGGCCCTATCCAGCATCTTTTGAAAACGTCTCACCGAGGAGACTATGAGATACCTGAAGTCAGATGAGATCTTGTTGAATTCCGCGTCCAGCGAGTCTCGGTCTACAATGCCGAGGGTGGTCTCCCCTACCGCTTGGGCAGTTGCCGTCCTGCTAATGCCCCCCAGAAAGCTCAGCTCACCAAAGACCTCCCCCGCCTCCAGTATGGCTACTATGAAGCTATTCCCCTTCACATTTTTTATGATCTTCACTTTACCGGAAATGACCACGTAGACCCAGTCTCCCGGTGCCCCCTCTTTGAAGATAATCTGCCCGTCACGATATGTCTCTTCTGATGCTATTGTGAACATTACCCTGTCCTTTAGCGCAGCTCAATTGCCGCAAGATTTTCACACGCTTACAATTGATGAACCTAGGAGGCAAGGACCTCAAAGGGTACCAGGCCTCCTGAACCCTCCAGCTTCGGAATAATGGCATAAAGGCCTCTTGATGCCCGATGAGGGTTCTGCCAAATGGTTGCGGGCGCAGTTACCCTTCACCTCGTTCATCATGTCCCGGCACTGGTCCAGCACTGAGAAAGGCCCAAGAGGTTGCATTATCATGTATCTTTATGGTAGATAAATTAATCTAAATAAACAATATAATGTCAAATTTTACTTGATTAGTCAACTATCATGTGACAAGGCCTATGAAGCCGTGATCCTCCTGTAGAAACGCGGTTTCCGACCAATGAAAAGAATAGCCCTGTTGGAAAATCCGGTACAAGAGTACGCCTGGGGATCCAGGACATTTATTCAGGGGCTCCTGGGCAAAAAGAGCCCTTCACAAAGGCCCATGGCAGAACTCTGGATGGGAGCGCACCCGAAGGCCCCTTCTTTCGTACTGTTGGACGGGGGGAAACGCTCTTTGCTTGAGTTGATCCTGGAATCTCCCGCGGAAATACTCGGGAAGGGCGTAAAAGAATCCTCCCCCACCCTGCCCTTTCTCTTCAAGGTCCTGGCAGCTTCCAAACCCCTTTCCATTCAAGCCCACCCCAACAGGGCCCAGGCCCTTGAGGGCTTCAAAAGGGAAAACCGACTCACGATCCCAATCCATGACCCAAGACGGAACTACCGCGACCCCAACCACAAACCAGAAATCATTTGCGCCTTAGAGCCCTTCTGGGCCATGAAGGGATTTCGGCCTCTCGGTCAGGTGGTTGACGTCATGACCAGGATGGATCTCCCCTCTTTGAAAGGCCCTGTCCGTGCCCTGAGGAGAAACCAGAGCCCGGAGGGATTCAAGCATTTTTTCAAGACCCTCATGTCCATGGACGGGGCCGCGCAAAGGAGGGTCCTAGAAGAGGCGCTTGCCTGCAGTCGGGAAAACAGGCATGGTGACCCGGCCTTTGAATGGGTGGTGAAGCTCCACAGGGAGCACCCTGCCGACATCGGCGTCCTCTCGCCTCTGATGCTGAACATGGTGAGACTTGAACCTGGTCAGGCCATGTTTATTGAAGCAGGGGTCCTCCACTGTTACCTCAAGGGATCCGGGATTGAACTCATGGCCAACTCCGACAACGTATTGCGAGGAGGGCTCACGCCCAAGCACGTAGACCATGAGGAGTTGTTGCGAATCCTGGATTTCTCTGACAGGCAGGTTGATGTCATAAGGCCCGCTGGCCTCGGTAACCTAGAACAGTATTATCCCGTTCCCACAAGGGAATTCCTCTTGTCGGCCATCCACCTGGAGGAAGGGGATTCCTATACCAGCCCTAAGGACAGGAGCGTGGAGATTCTGATTTGTATGGAAGGGAAAGGCAATGTAACGGATTTGGGATCCGGCCAGCAAATAGGCATTTCAAGGGGCATCTCATTTATTGTCCCGGCATCCGTCGCACAATACCGCATAAGCGGAAAAGCCACACTCTATAAGGCCTCGGCCCCCCTTTTGCGAGAGCTTGTCTAAGAAATACTCAATGGATATGACAGCGCCCTCCGACCATTCCATCGCCTACTTTGTCTCCCATCATGGCCTCGGCCATGCATCAAGGGCTGCCGCTGTGATGGAAGCAATGCACGGCCTTGATCCGAAGACCCGATTTGAGATCTTCACCAAAGTGCCCCGGTGGTTTTTTGCCCAATCCCTCTCAAGGGAATTCGGGTACCACCGGATGGAGGTGGACGTTGGTTTGATTCAGGAGTCCCCCCTCAGGACTGATTTCAATGCAACCCTCTGTCGACTCGAGGAATTCTATCCCCCTGACCCCGCCAAGATCTCCCTGACCGCAAGAATTCTCAGGGCCCGAGACTGCCGGTTGGTTATGTGCGATATTTCGCCCGTGGGGATTCTGGTGGCCAAGGAGGCGGGGATCCCCTCCCTGCTCGTAGAGAACTTCACTTGGGACTGGATATATCGTTCCTATATGCATACCTTCGAAGCATTTGGGAAGCACGCGGAGTACCTGGAGGAAATCTTTTCATCAGTTGATTACCTCATCCAAACAGGACCCTTCTGTGTTCCGAAGGGCGCTGACCTCACCACTCGCCCGGTCAGCCGAAGGGTAAGGACAGGGTCAGCGGAGGTGAGAAATGAGTTGAATATACCCCAGGAAGCCCCTTTGGTGATGATTACCCTGGGGGGCGTTCCCGCCCGGATCCCCTTCCTGGACCACTTGAAGGGTTTCCCTGGGGTCTACTTCCTTATTCAAGGAGGAAACAGGGCCGAAGAATTCGACGGTAAGATTATCGTTCTGCCTTACCGGTCCAATCTCTATCACCCCGACCTGGTTAACGCCTCTCATGTCGTTATTGGAAAGGTGGGGTACAGCACCTTGGCAGAAGTCTATCACGCTGGTGTAGCCTTTGGGTATATCCCGAGGCAAGATTTTCCGGAATCCAGGGCACTGGTCTCCTTTATTCGGGAAGAGATCAATGGCATTCCCATAGGGGAAGAGGCATTCTTCGAGGGTCTCTGGTTATCCCGTCTCGAAGATCTCATCTCCTATCCCCCTTTGAATCGTCCGGGTCCCAACGGCTCGGACCAGATCGCCCAATTTCTCTTGGGCCTCCTATGATTCCTTGCTGGGCTGCCTTCCCCCAGGCATTTTCCTGCCCTTTAAGAGATATTGACAGGAGCTTTCTTGGCAGATATAGTAAAATTTTGAGCGCAGAAGTCCCGCCGCAACGTGTGTCCGAGCCTTGAACAAGGGGGGGAGATATGATTTACGCCATTACGAACACGAAGGGGGGGGTAGGGAAGACCACGACGGCAACAAACCTGGCCTGCGGATTCGCCCAAAGGAACAGGAAGACTCTCCTCGTTGACTTAGACCCGCAAGCCCATGCGACTCAATGTTTCATGGAGAATAGACCGGACCGGGATGTGGGAGACTTTATCATGGACAAACCATCCCAGGCCCTCAAGTCCATCATTCCTACCGCCAGGGAAAACCTCGACATTGTTCCTTCCACTGCCAAGCTGACCGAGACTGCGGAGCTGCTTTCCAGTCGCATCAGGAGGGAAGAACGTTTGATGCGCGCCCTGGAAGCTGTCAGGGATGAATACAGGGAAATAATCCTCGATTGCCCCCCTTCCCTGAACATTTTGACTTACAACGCCGTTATCGCCGGCGACCTCCTGATCATACCTGTTCAACCGGGTGCCGGCGCCGTGGCCGGGATTGACCCTCTCCTTGAAACCGCTACGGAATTGAGGGACGAGGAGAACATTCCCTATCGCATCCTCATCACTATGTTTGATGTCAGGACATCTCGGACAAACGTCATTTTCGAAGAGCTGCTTGAGGAATACAGACGTCGTCTGCTGAAGACAATTATTTCCAAGAGCGAATCCCTCAATCAGGCAAATCTTGCCGGGAAGCCCATCTCGGAATTTGCTCCGAGCTCCAGGGGTGCCTACGAGTACGACGCCCTCTGCGATGAAATCCTGAGACTTCGCATCCCTTCCAGACCGTAGGCCCTCGGGGTTTTGAGATCGTTGCCTCTTCTGAAACAATCACTCCAAGAAACGCAATGGGTGGAAATGGGTCTCGTAGTCGAAAACATCCACACCATCTCTTCTCTTGAGATAATTGACTATGGCGTAGGTCAGCGGGGTCGCGGCGGCCTCATAAACGGATTTTGAGAGCCATTGGGCGACAATTGCCAGGAGGAGGGCTCGTTGCGGCATCTCCCCCCAAAAGGCTATGCCTATGAATAGGGCCGAATCGAGACCCTGTCCCACCAGGGTGGAGCCGATGGTTCGGCTCCAGAGCCACCTCCCCTTTGTCGCGACCTTCATCTTCGCCAGCACATAGGCATTGGCAAACTCTCCCATGAGATAGGCCAGAAAGGAGGCGGCCAGGATTCTCGGGGTATAACCCAGAATGCGCTCATAGGCTGCTTGCCCATCCCAGAATGGGGCTGGAGGCACTATCTGTCCGATCCAGATGCCAAGGACCGCAATGAGGTTACACAAGAAACCAAGCCAGATCACCTGTCTTGCTATCCGGTACCCGTAGACCTCCGTCAAGACATCCCCGAGGATATAGCTGAAGGGGAATATGAAGATGGCTGCCGGGAGGACAACGCCCCAGATGCGGATCACTTTTACCGCGGTAATATTGGAGGTAATGAGGCAGGTCACAAAGAGGGCCACCAGAAGGACAAACCTCCGGGAAAAGGGCGCCCCGGGGCCCTTCCTCTCCGGCTCGGGTTGGTTTCTGTCAAACATCTCTCTTGCCCATCAATTGTGTAGATATCCGGGCCCAGAGGACCCGCCTTCGGTTGACCCCAGAGGGGGTCTCCTTCCATTAACCAGCACCCAAGGAGGTCTTGCCCGTTTTTTCAAGACTATATCTCAAAAAATATCCCACCGCACATTGCCGCAACCCAATATTTGGCGTTTACGCCCATGAACCCCTAGGAATCTACTCCAAATTCCCCAAACCCCAAATATTGGGTTGCCACCTCTAGACGAAATAGATATGGTCTTGAAAAAATGGACAAGACCGGATTGGGCCTGCTTCTTGCGGCAGAGCAAATTGTTTCTAGCTTGGTCCAGAGGGCCGGGTTTCTCCTGTTAGAATGAATTCCCCTTGCTGAGCCAGATCCTATAACAGAAAAGGGCAACAAAATAAAGCGCGCAGGCAACCAACATCACCGTGGAAAACCCCACGCTTACCGCCAACCCCTTACCCAATACTGCCCCCACGACAGAGGCACACCCGTTGACGCCCCACGCCCAGGGGACAAGACCGGGAAACCGGTCTGCCGTGACCCTGAGACCTGATGGGAAGGGCCAGCCCAAAAAGAAGGAGGGGACAGCGAGGACAGAAACCGTCACGAGCACTCTTTCCAAAAAGTGCCCCTTCATAGCTTCTCTGACGAGAGAATCCCCCAGTGTGACCTGAAAGACCACCCAAACAAAGATGACACCCACGGAGACCCAGAGCTGACGGCTGCCCCTCCCCTGGAATTTTCGGACGCAACTGCTCCCCAATCCTGCGAAGACCAGAATGGTCCCGAGAACGACTGCTGCTGAATAGACAGGGTGCGACAAGAGAAGGGTATACCTTGCCAAAAGGACCATCTCCAGCAACATGAAAGCCACACCGATCGACAAAAAGTACGCCAGGGTCCCGGCAACCTCCCCTGTCCCGGGGGTACTGCGCGCTTCCCCCGTGGAGCGAAACCTTTGGAGGAAGAACAGGGGCACGAGGATGAGGATGGCGCTTGCCAGAATTGCCTGGGCCAGGGTTGCAAGCACAAAAAAATAGCCCATCTCCAACATGGGTACCAGTTCCCTCTTGAGCTGTCTATAAAGCTCAGGGAACTTCTTCCATCTGAAAAAGTGGGAGAAATAGGGCCGATCGTCAGTAGTCGCCCCTATGTCAAAGAGGTATCTCTCCGTGAACGCCTCTGCTTCCCGGCCCAAAAGGGCTGTCGCCCCCTCAAAGAAATAGGGGTGTTCCAGAAGGTCGTACTTATTGGCAGACCCTTTTTCCATGCCGTGGTAGTAGGCCATATCGAAGTTTCGATCCTCGCAAAACCCCTTGGCCCTCGAAATCTCCTCCTCCGTGAAAGGCGATTTTGATACCAGGATAGTGGTCGTCTTCCAGCTCCTGATGAAAACGATATGTCTCGACGGGTTCTCCGTGATCGCCTTCCGCCTCAGGGCGGATATGGCCGTTGCCAGTACCCTCAGGGAGTCCCTCGGGGGATATTTGAGCCATCTCGTGACAGACAGTATTCCGTTCTCCGTCAGATGGGAAAGATACCCTTCAAACGCCTCTACCGTGTGGAGATAGTTCTCGCTCGTGGAATGAAGGCCCCCAGCGGCGGAAGCCGGAGAGTCCACCATGGAGAGATTGATCAGGTCAAAGAGGGAATCCGTTGACTGCAGATACTGGCGAGCATCGCGGATGACAAGATGGATTCCCGGACTTTCGAAGATATGACCCGTGAATTCGGGAAACAGTCGGGTCGAAACCGAGGCAACCTGGTAATTTGTTTCCAGGGCCACTATTTCTGCCACCTCATTTCTCAGGGAGAGGAGGACATCCGTACCCCCGCCCGATCCCACTATCAGGGCCGTTTCCGGTCTACGCACGTGATATGGGAATGCCATGGTTGTATAATCCAGGAATGCCAATCCCTTCGGGTCCCCCGAAAACCGGGTAACGGGCCCCAGGATGTCTCCATCCAAGAAGATGCCCTTTTGTTCGGGGAGTTGGAGACCTTCGTCTGTCCCTTCCTGGCCGAATTTGAGGCTCATTCCAGGCGCGATCCTTATCATGGAGCTCCCAACCACGTGGATGACCCCAAGGGGTCCCTGAAGGCGAGCTTCAATGCGGGCGTCTGGCAGGGCGAGGGTCATGGGGAGGGCCTTGGTGTGATGGATTTGGGGCCGGGGTATCCCCATGAAGCTCAACAGGGCCAGGGCGGCGGTTGAAATCAGGAGTACTGCGGGTCCCTTGAACCTCCGTCCCATCTTTCGGCAACAGGGATAAGCTCCTGCCAGGAGAAGGAAACCGACCGCAGGCAAGAGGCGCCACGGAGGCACCAGGTACAGGACCGGAACGATTGTCACCACGCCCAGCCCTGCTCCCAGCAGGTCAAAGGCATACATCTTATGGAGTTCTCTCCTGGATGCCGTGAGGATAATGCCGATGATCCCGCCGGCAAGAAGGAAGGGCACTGACACGACTACATACACAAGGAACATGGCTATCCATTGGTTGGCCTGCCAGACCAGCTGCAGGGGATCGAGCCCTATTTTGTGGGATATACCGAGAGCAAGGGGGAAGGACACAGAAGCAGCGCCCGCAAGGAAGACCAACCATTCTTCAAGGTGCCTCTTGATCCTTCCGAAGAAAATGAAGAGAAGGGCCCCTGAGGCACCAAATCCCAGAAGCGCCATGCTTATGACCAAATAGACGAGATGCTGCCACTGTTCAAGGGACAGCATTCGCATCAACAGGATTTCATAGGCAAGCACAGATGCGGACGTAGAAAAGATGAGTGGCATGAGGTGGCGGGAGGCGACCCTATCACGATTATGGTCTTTCATCCACTTGTCCCCAAAAAAGGTGTCGTCTCTCACCAGGCTGTTGCCCAAATTCCATTGTTTGCTTTACCCCCGAATAGGGACTATCAAGGAACTATTGTGCCCCTTGGGAGGTCTTTTCAAAAGGCTCTCAATATCCGTCCTGATCCTTTCTTACGCCCCCATAACCCTCATAATCGTCTCCTAACAGGCACAAAAGACGGAGACTCCGGTGGAGATGATCTCTTGGGGCTATTGAGGTCTCCTATTAGATGTTTGGTGCCGTTGCCAACGTTTGGGAGGAATTTGATTGAGCCTTCTGAAAAGACCTCCCAAGGGGCTAACCACCATCATTTTGTGCTTTGGGCAACAGCCTGTCACAGGGCTACCCCCTCTGGAAAGTATTACCTTAATGATCTGGTGAGAGGAACGAATCTGACCGGAAGGAGTTTTTTCATCCTGACATCTGACACGGGATCCTTTTCAACCAGGGTAAGGTATTGCACCGTGTACTGTCCACCCACGGGGATGACCATCCTCCCGCCGGGCCTGAGCTGTCTTATCAGGGGAGGCGGAACCAGGGTGGCAGCAGCCGTGACAATGATTCGATCAAAAGGGGCATGTTCCTTCCACCCGAAGTACCCGTCGCCGTTCCTAACCTGGACGTTGAGGTACCCGAGACGTTTCAGCCTTTCCCTTGCCTGCTCCGCAAGGGCCCCTATGATCTCAACCGTGTAAACCCCTCTTACCAGGAGCGAAAGGATCGCCGCCTGGTATCCTGACCCTGTACCCACCTCGAGTGCCACATGCTCCGGCCTCAGGTCGAGCAAGGCCGTCATGAAGGCAACGATGTAAGGCTGAGATATGGTCTGACCGTAACCTATAGGAAGCGGGAAATCGCCGTAGGCACGAGAGACATCTTGGGGTTTCACAAAGAGGTGTCTCGGGACCGATCTCATTGCCTCCAGCACGGGAGCATCTTTGACCGGTTCTCTATAACCAGGGGGGGCTGCGATCTGCTCCCTAACCATGGCCTCCCTGAGGCGCCTAAAATTCTCCTCCTCCCCCTCCCTTGCCCATGCATGATCGGGCGCTCTTCCCTGGGTCACAAAGCAGTGCAGGGAGATGAAAAGGGTCAAGATAACCGTGATTTTCAGACCCCTTCTCACAGCTCTGGCCTCTAAGCTCCTGTGAGGAATCGATAGGAAGGGTGCCCTGGCCATGGGATTGTCACCTGCGAGGCGCCTTGCTTTGATTCATTTACGATACCATTGATGTCGGGTCAGGATTTTCCAAATAGAGGCCGATGGATTGTTTGCCGGTCTTGCCAAGATACGGTCCAATAACAACGACCGTAAGGTACCGCCCTATACGCCGTTATTTCAATGTGCTAACCGTACACTGCTGGATATGCTGGTTTCTCGGTATGATACCCCGATTTGCTGGGAGGGTCAAGGAACGCGAGGGAGGGACTGGAATTCCGATATAAGGATTAAGAAAAAGTG
>JAFDHO010000381.1 GCA_019308745.1 Deltaproteobacteria bacterium | reverse complement strand
CCAGAAGGGCAATCAGGTAACTTCCGGAACCATACCTGTCACTGACAGATGGGAGATTGAGGGTGCCATAGATGAACAGGAAGAGGAATATGGCAGCCAGCAGGTGAACGATCATATTCACCAGATGGTATCCGGTGACATCCAGACCTCCCAGGTAGTAGTTGAGCGCAAAACTCAAGGAGACCACAGGCCGATAGAGGGCCTCCTTGATCCCCTCCCACCCCATCACGGATAGATGGATCCGGGGATTGTCCGTGATATTTGGCTTGTCGTCCAGGTGCCAGGAAGAATCAAAGGAATTGCTGTATACGGAGAAAAGGGCGATGGTCAGGATGCAAATGGCGAAAATGGCCACTCGAGGGCTGGTGATACATCCAGTGGGTGGCGCATTGTCTTTCAGTCTCATTTCTTCAAGGGAAACCTGAAATATCTCCGGGGTCAAGGGGGACAACCCCTGCCGTTCAGAAAGACAGCGGGCCTGGTGGGGCCCGGAGAAAGACGTTGTTCTTGGGTTCAGAAAAAAGTGAACCGGCCGGGACGGCCAGTTCACTTTTGCCGTTATGCCGCGGTACCATTAGGTGTTGGTTACAGTACCACCCGGACCCGCGATGCTGTAAGTCTTGTCACCACTGCTATGGATTGAAGTCATCGTGTATCCTGAAGTATTGGCAGCGGCCACGCCAACCGTGACGTTGTCTGAGGTATACAACCCATACGTAGCACCTTCAAGATCGCTTACACTTGAAGCGTAGGTCTTTTCATCCACGTAGTAGGCCTCCTGGGCGGTCGCAGCGTTCCTCAGGTCCGCCACCGCAGCCGAGTTGTAAGACCTCTTCCTGTAAGCGGAAAACTGAGGTATGGCGATTGCAGCCAGGATACCGATAATGGCGATAACGATCATCAACTCAATGAGGGTAAAACCCTGTTCATCCATCTTCCTATTCATTTTCATCAACATTTCTTAATTACCTCCTTTTGTTACTTGAAAGACGATCCCGGTTAATGGTTAACCTATGATTGATCCATCACCTCCTTTCATTTTTTAGTTGACTTTGGTACTAGACCTGTCGACCGTTTCGATAGGCCCGATCGTCTAACCTGTCGCTGATTTCTTATACAAATATCGTGCCAGCGGAGGTATCAAGACAAAATACGCTAAAAATTCAGTATATTACCGCAAGGCACAAAACCTTGTGTTCGGTTCTGGGAGTTGGAAGGCAAATTTTGGGGAAAAACAGGGGAGCTAGGAGACATTTTTTGTTGGATCAGGGACATTTTTTGTAAGGGTTTTTGGAAGTTCGCCCATAACATATTGTTTTCATTTTATTTTGACCTAAGAGGAGAGAAGGGGGTTCATTCCGATAAATGCCTATTCGCCAGCCCCCTGGAGGCCGAGCTTTTCCAGGCGGTAGCGGAGGGATCTCATACTTATCCCCAAAAGCTTGGCGGCCCTTTGCTTGGAGCCGTGTGCCAAATCCAAGGCCCTGACAATATAATCCTTTTCGATCTCGGACATCACCTCGTCGAGGTTTACTCCCGTATGGGTCAGGTCTTGCCGGCGTCTGTTCTTCCTGATCCTGTCTCTCTGAAAATTTGAAAGGGTTAGGCTCTCCGGTAGGACAATATTGGATGTCTCCAGCGCCACGCTCCTCTCGATTATGTTCTCAAGCTCCCTCACGTTGCCAGGGAAGGTATATTGCTGGAGGATATCCATGGCATAGGCTGAGATCTTCTTGACATCTTTCCCCAATTCCCGGGAGTATTTCTCCAAGAAGTACTGGGCCAGGAGAGGAAGGTCGCCGTCTCTCTCCCTCAAGGGGGGCATGGAGATCTGGATCACGTTGAGCCTGAAGAAGAGGTCTTCCCTGAATCTCTTGTTGATGACTTCTCCCTCCAGATCTTTATTTGTTGCTGATATGAAGCGCACGTCCACGCTTTTTTCCTCTGTGCCTCCGACGGCAGTGAAGGTCCTCTCCTGTATCACCCGGAGCAGCTTTACCTGGAGAGACGGGGGTAATTCCCCAACCTCATCAAAGAAGACCGTGCCACCATCAGCAGCGTCAAAGAGCCCCTCCTTGTCCGCCAGGGCCCCGGTGAACGCCCCCTTCCTGTACCCGAACAATTCGCTCTCTATCAGGTTTTCCGGTATCCCAGCACAGTTTATGACGACAAAAGGCTTTGCGCTTCTCGCACTCTGCCTGTGAATGGCCCTTGCGACCAACTCTTTGCCCGTGCCACTCTCCCCCGAGATAAGTATGTTCGTTTTGGTCTGG
>JAFDHO010000127.1 GCA_019308745.1 Deltaproteobacteria bacterium | reverse complement strand
GTTCCGAGCCTCCCGGGCTGGTCTTTTCTGCGACTTATCTGCGGGGGAGTTCTGCCCCCTCCCGCTGTTCCCCTCGCTATCGCTCGGGGCCAGGGGTTTCCCCCACTGACAAGTTGCGAAAAGACGGCGCCCTCCCGCCAGTCACTCCAGAAAAGGCATCATCACCCGTTCTCCGTATCTGAGGAGGCATTTCAAAAGGCTAAAATGTTACGGTTTTTCAAAATAACCCTTGAAGCGATTATGGCCATTGTTGCGGATCAAGCAACTGGCAGTTGTCTAAAAGTGGTCTTTTGTGCCTCGGAAGATACTGACCGGGCATCAAGGGGGAGCAATGGATATTCTTGAGAAAATCAGCAATTTCTTGAATCGGCTCCTGATCTGGATAGCCGGCGTCTTTCTGGCGGCAATGATCCTCCTGTCCTGCGCCAACATCTTCCTCCGGATCGTCTGGATGCCGATCAGGGGGACCTATGAGTTGCTCGGATATTTTGGCGCCATCGTGACTGCCTTTGCCCTGGGATATACCCAGCAAAAGAAGGGGCACATTGCCGTAGACATCCTTGTGCTTGGTTTTTCAAGGAAGAAGAGACAGGTCCTGGATTGCGTCAACAGTGCCCTTTGCATGGTCTTCTTTGGGATGGTGGCGTGGCAGATCTCGAAGTATGCCACGACCCTCTTCCAGACCGGCGAAGTTACCGAGACCTTGAGGATCATCTACTATCCCTTTACCTATGGGGTGGCATTTGGCTGCTGTGTGCTTTCTTTGGTTTTTCTAGCAGAGTTTCTGAAATCCCTGATAGGGGAAAAAGGGGCCGAGCGTTGAGTCTGACTCTAGTAGGCATACTTGGGATTCTCCTACTCCTGTTCGTTCTTTTCTTTCTCGGGATGCCTGTAGGCTTTGCCATGGCAATCGTAGGGTTCAGCGGGTTTTCGTACGTGGTTTCATTCAAGGCCGCCCTGAACATGGTCGGTAATGACATATGGGCAACCTTTTCCAAGTACGGCCTCACGGTCGTTCCACTGTTCATCTTTCTCGGGTATATCGCGTTCAACTCGGGCATAGCGGAAAGGCTTTACAATGCGGCCTACAAGTGGTTTGGGCACTGGCGTGGCGGGTTGGCGATAGCCACCATAGGGGCCGATGAACTTTTTGCTGCCATCTGTGGCTCCAACACGGCCACTGCTGCCACCATGGGCACAGTGGCCTTACCCCAGATGAAGAAATACAACTATGATACGCTCCTGAGTAGCGGCACGGTCGTGACCGGGGGGACACTGGGGACCGTCATGCCTCCCAGCGTGGTGCTCATAATCATCGGGTTGCAGACCGAGCAGTCCATTATCAAGCTCTTTCTCGGGGGCATATTGCCGGCGATCCTCCTGGGTATCCTCTTCGTTTTGACCATCTTCCTTCTATGCCGGCTCTATCCCCACTTTGGTCCTGCAGGGACCAAGGTAAATTTCGGGGAAAAGCTCCTTTCCCTGACGGGTGTCATAGAGGCCATCATCATATTCCTTTTGGTCATTGGAGGGCTGTATGCGGGGTGGTTCACTCCCACGGAAGCCGGGGCAGTGGGTGTCTTTTTCACATTGCTGGTGACCCTCCCCTTCAGGAGGTTGACCTGGCAGGGTCTCATCCAATCCGCGGTTGAGACCTTGAAGATCTCTGCCATGGTATTTTTCCTCGTCACAGGCGCAATAATTTTCGGGAGATTCCTGGCAGTTACGAGGCTGCCATTCATGATCGCCGAATTTGCCGCGGGCTTGCCCGTATCCCCCTATGTCATCTTGGCTATCGTCCTCGTGATTTACCTTATCGGGGGTTGTTTTGTGGACTCTCTGGGATTCCTGGTGCTGACCATCCCCATATTCTTCCCCCTGGGGAAGGCCCTGGGATTTGACCCCATATGGTACAGTATCCTCCTGACCATGGTAACCACCATGGGTGCCATCACACCGCCGGTAGGCGTGAACATCTATGTGGTCAAGGCCCTGGCCCCGGAGATAGAGCTTGGGACCATATTTAAGAGCATAAGCTTTTTCTTGATGGCTTGCATCCTGTGCATCGTTATATTGATCTTTTTTCCCAAGATCGTGTTGTTAATTCCGAATATGGTGAGGTGAACGCCACTGCCCTGTTCGAGTGAAGAGGTGCCCTAAGAAAGAACAAGAAACCCCTCAACCGGGGATACAGTAGACCTCGAAAGTGACGGACAAGCATTTGGGGGATATATCATGAAGAGAACGTTCATGCCCGCGGTGAAAACAGAAGAAGAGCTGAAGGCCTTGCAACTGGAAGGCCTCAGGTGGACCCTATCTCATGCATACAAGGGATCGTCCTTCTACAGGAAGAAACTTGATGATGCCGGGATCAGGCCGGAGGATATCCGCTCCCTGGATGATCTAAGTTCTCTTCCCTTCACGACCGCGGAGGATTTGACCGAAGGCTATCCCTATCCCCTGCTCTCGGTCCCCATGGAGGAGGTGGTCCGTATCCATGCATCTTCCGGAACAACAGGAAAGAGAAAGGTCCTGTGCTACACCGAAAAGGACGTAGAGGATTGGACGCATTTCTTTGCGCGATGTTATGAGATGGCTGAATTGACCACCCGTGACCGCGTGCAAATAGCCGTCGGGTATGGGGTCTGGACGGCGGGAATCAGCTTCCAGATGGGCTGCGAGGCATTTGGCGCAATGGCAATACCGGCCGGACCGGGGAACCTTGACATGCAATGTCAGTTCCTCGTGGATTTTCAGTCCACGGTCATGTGCTGCACTGCTTCAATGGGATTGCTCATGGCAGAGGAAGTCGGCAGGAGGGGAATCGGGGACAAGATAAGCTTGAAGAAGATGATCTTCGGATCAGAGAGATCCAGCGACGCCATGAGGAGACGCATAAAAGAGGCCCTTCACCTGGATCATCTTTTCGACATTCCGGGAATGACGGAGTTATACGGCCCGGGGACAGGCCTTGACTGCGTCCACCACACGGGCATCCATTACTGGGCTGACTACTATATCCTGGAGATCCTGGACCCGGAGACACTCAAGCCTGTCCCGGAAGGAGAGACAGGAGAGATGGTGGTGACGACCCTCAGGAAAGAGGCCGCTCCCCTCATCCGGTACCGCACCAGGGACCTGACAAGGCTCTTACCCGGGCGCTGCCCTTGCGGGTCTGTCATGCCGAGGCACGACCGCCTGCTGGGGCGTTCCGACGACATGATCATTTTCAGGGCCGTGAATGTCTACCCCGGGCAGGTCGATCACATCTTATCAGGCATGGAAGGAATAGGCAGCGAATACCAGATCCACCTGGAAAGAAGATCAGATGGTAAAGATTACATGATCCTCAAAGTGGAACGGGATCAGGGGGTGGAAAAGGGGCGTGACAGGGAGCTTGCCCGGACAATCGCTTCTGAGGTAAAGAATCAAGTCATGGTCAGTGCCGAGGTGGAGGTCCTTGATTACGGATCATTGCCCAGGTCCGAGAGGAAGAGCAAGAGGGTATTTGACAGGCGAATGGAAGCATAAACTTGATGGCTTCGTAAAAAGTCCAATTTCTGCGTTGCGCTTCATCTCGTTGTGATTGCGGCGTACGCGAAATACGCCTCATCACACGAGATTCGCGCGGCTTGAACAAGGCCAGGAGGACCACATGATGGATGGCCAGGAGTTAGGATGAAGAGATTCAGATATTTTCAGCCCGAAGACCTCAGCGAGGCCTTTAATCTCATGGAAGAGTTTCAAGGAAAGGCCAGGTACATTGCCGGAGGTACGGATGTCCTTGTGCGGATAAGACAAAAGGATCTGAGACCCGAGGCCCTCATTTCACTCCGGAGGATCGAGGCCTTGGACGGTATTGAGGTCAACGGGAATTTGACAATAGGGGGCATGGTCCTCCTCAGGGACCTGGAAAGGGACGAGGGCATCTACTCGGATTATCCGGCACTGAGCCAGGCAGTGAGGGTCCTGGCCAATCCCCAGGTACGCAACGTTGCGACCATAGGCGGAAATCTTTGCAACGCAGCCCCTTCAGCTGATTGCGCACCGCCCCTGATGGTCATGGAGGCCGAACTCCACCTGGAGGGGCCTTCAGGGAGAAGAACGGTCCCCATGGGAGAATTCTTCAAGGGTCCGGGGGAGACGTGCCTGAAACCCTTTGAGATCATGCGATCCATCAGCATACCCCCTGCGCCTCCCCGCACAGGCATGGCATTCAAGAAAATAGGAAGGGTAACGCAGGATCTCGCCATCGTGAATGCTGCGGCGCTCCTGGTCATGGAAGGTTCTGTCTGCCGCACGTGCAGGTTGGCCGTAGGTGCCGTGGCACCGGTACCGCTGCGGCTCGGCAGGGTGGAACAAATGATCGAGGGTGAGGAAATAGGGCCCGAGCTCCTTCGGGAAGTTGAGATGATGGTCCGGGAAGAGGTCAAGCCCATAAGTGATGTACGCTCGAGCGAAGAGTATAGAAGGGAAGTGGCGGGCGTGCTGGTCAGGAGGACCATAGGCCAGGCCCTTTCCGGTGCCCGAGGTAGGCGGCAGGGCACATCCCGAAAGAGGCCGGGAGCCTCTCCGGGCAAGGAGGTCAAAGAAAGGGACAGGGTAAAGGCTCCGGAATCCGGGGCTCCTGAATCAGGGTTTCGAAGGACGGTCCATTTCGTACTGAACGGTCACGAGGTCGCGGAGGAGGTCGAATCCCACAAGACCCTGTTGGATACTCTGAGGAGCAGATTCCAGTTGACAGGGATCAAGGAGGGTTGCGGGCACGGAGAATGCGGGGCATGTACGGTCCTGGTGGACGGGAAAAACGTGGATTCGTGCCTCTGTCCCTCCTTCGAGGTGGACGGGAAGTCGGTGACCACTGTAGAAGGGCTGATCGGGGAAGGGAACAAGCTCCATCCCATACAGGAGTCCTTCATCGCGAACGGGGGCGTCCAATGCGGGTTCTGTACCCCTGGTATGATCATGTCTGCAAAGGCCCTGCTGGATGAGAATGAGGATCCAGGGGACGAGGAAATCAGGCGGGCCATATCAGGGAACCTGTGCCGATGCACCGGATACGTCCAGATCGTTGAATCAATAGGGAGGGCGGCCCAGGAGATGAAGCGAACATCAGGAGAAGAGGCGTAGAAAACCATGACGGACTATAGCTTCATAGGAACAGAGACACCGAGACCCGATGCCCCCGACAAGGTTGCAGGAAAGGCCCTTTATATCCATGATATTGTCAGACCCGGTATGCTCTATGGAAAGATCAAGTTCAGTGAATTCGCCCACGCGAGAATTAAACATATAGATACCTCGAGGGCGGAGAGGCTGCCGGGCGTCCGAGCAGTGATTACAGGCTACAATACCCCGGAGATCAGGATCGGATTCATTCGGGACAATACGGCCCTTAAGAAGGATAAGGTAAGGCAGTATCGGGACGAAGTGGCGGCTGTCGCAGCCACCGACCCTGAGATAGCAGAAGAGGCCGTCGAGTTGATAAGGGTGGAATACGAGGAACTCCCCGGTGTCTTTACGCCTGAAGAGGCGTTGAGGGACGGAGCGCCCCTGGTTCACGAGCGAGACTCCAGGGGCAGGCCAAAGGAAGACAACCTTGTCCCGGTACCCTGGAGGTTTGTTGCCGGGGACGTGGAGAAGGCCAGGGCCGAAGCGGCCTATATCGCGGAAGATCATTATGAGACCCCGCTGATTCAGCAGTCATGCCTGGGAACCGCCGGATGCATCGCTGAGTTTGACCTTCAGAATAACCTGATCATGCACACCAAGACCCAGATCCCCTTTTTGGCACAGACCGATTTCAACAGGGCCCTGGAGGCCATGGGACTGAAAGGCAAGAACTCGCGTGTCATCGTTCCCACGCTGGGAGGATCTTTCGGTACTGGTTTGGACACCCATGGGTACGAGTATATTGCCATCCTGCTTGCCTACAAGACGGGCAGGCCTGTCAAGATCGTGCTCAACCGGGAAGAGGAGTTCACGGCCCTCTCACCTCGCCAGCCGACCAAAACGTGGATTATGCAAGGCTGTGATCGGGAAGGGAAGCTCACCTTCAGGGAGGTAAGGATGACCCTTGATAACGGGGCATACACTTCCTGGGGGGCGACCACCCCAAGCGTTATGATGCTGCCCATATCCTCCCTTTACAGGGTCCCCAATGTCCTGTACGAGACCAAAATTGTCTACACGAACAATACCTATTGCCAGGCCATGAGGGGATACGGTAACCCCCAGGCAGCATGGGCAATCGAAAGCAACCTGGATCAGCTGGCCGAGAGGGCCGGTATAGACCCCTATGATTTCAGGATGATGAACAGGAACATCCCCGATGATATCACGCCTATGGGCCTCCAGATCACGAGTTGCGGCATGGAAGAGTGTCTCAGGAAGGTGGCAGACAGGCTGGATTGGGACAAAAAGAGGGGAAAAGGCAGAGAGGGGGGTAGTGGCAAGAAGGTCAGGGGGGTCGGGATGGCTTCCCTCTTCCACGTGGGGGGATCCGGCCGGGTATACCGTTCTGACGGGACCGGAATCATCATGAAACTTGATGACTTCGGGAATGTGTCCGTGATAACGGGCGGAGTGGAAATGGGACAGGGTTTCAATGCGGCCCTGACCCTGACATCGGCCGAGGCCCTGGGGGTCACCCCTGACAGGGTGATGGTCATCTCAGGCGATACGGCGACCTGTCCCTGGGACGTGGGGACTCATGCCAGCCGGGGCGCTTTTACCGCCGGGAACGCCGCCATCATGGCCGCACAAAAGGCAAGGGAGAAGATCTTCCAGCTGGCAGCGGAGCACTTCATGCCCCGCTTGAAATACAACCTGGAGAAGAGAAAGAAAAGGGAGCCTGATTTTGTGATTCCCGACCTCGACTTTGAGAGAATTTCGGATCCCTCTGAATTTGACCTCAGGGAGAACATGGTCTTTTTCAAGGAAGAGCCGGATAACCCCCTGCTTCGTCTCGGCCTGGATGAAATCTTACGGGAGGCCCATTACAAGGAGCAGGGTACGATCATCATGGCAGAGGCCTTCTATGACCCTTGCAATCAGATGCTGGACGCAAAGACGTGTACGGGAAACATGTCGGCAACATACATCTTCGGGGTACAGGGCGCCGAAGTGGAAGTGGACCTTGAAACCGGCCACACCAGGGTCATCCGGTTCGTATCCGCCCACGACGTGGGGCGGGTCATAAACAGGCAGACGATAAGGGGGCAGATTGTCGGAGGGGTGGTGATGGGTCTTGGTTATGCGCTCTGCGAGGAATACAAGACGGACAAGGGACGGAACCTCAACCCCAATTTCCTGGATTACAAGATATTGTCGGCCCCGGACATCGACTTCCCTATCCACGTGGAGTGTATTGAAACCAATGATATCGAAGGCCCCTTCGGGGCCAAGGGAGTGGGAGAGCCGGGGCTGGTGCCCACCGCGCCCGCAATAGCGAACGCGGTATACGATGCAACCGGTATCAGGATCAGATCCCTGCCCATAACCCCTGAAAAGCTATTGCGTGCTTTGAAGGAATCCCGGGAAGGAGGAGCAAAGGATTGAGACTGCCAGCTTTTGACTATCTGAGGCCTGAAAGCCTGGATGCTGCCCTGGAGGCATTGGATCGTCACAGGGAAGATGCAGCTATCCTGGCCGGAGGGACCGACCTCCTTGTGAGAATGAAGCAGAGACTCAAGAAGCCTTCCACCCTCGTAAGTCTCCAGGGGGTCCAGGGCATGAATCACGTCCGAGTGGAGGGGGATTTCGTAAAGGTGGGTGCCATGACGCCCCTTGCTTCTTTGCTGGACTCGGAGACAATCCGCGAGCTATTCCCTTCCCTGCACCGTGCCGTGCGCCTGATCGGTGCCACCGCTATCCAGCATTTCAGAGGGACCATAGGGGGCAACCTCTGCCTCGAGACCAGGTGTCTCTATTACAACCAATCCGCTTTCTGGCGCTCCGGGAGGACCAGGTGTCACAAGGACAGCGGGGAGACCTGTTATGCGGAGGAAAATAGTGACCGGTGTCGCTCTGCCAACCAGTCGGACGGAGGGTGTGCATTGATGGCCCTGGGGGCGCTGATAGAGATCGTCTCCAAGGATGGGACCCGGGTTCTGCCTATCGAGGAGTTTTACACGGGGAAGGGAGAGAAACCCTTTGCCCTGGAACCGAAGGAACTGGTGAGGGAGATCCATATTGCGACTCCCGGGGAGGGAGAAGGCTCGAGTTTTCACAAGCTGACATATCGCTCAGCCATTGATTTCGCCCTTGTCTCTGCGGCGGCAAGGGTCACGATCCGGAAAGACCACATATCGGCCGTCAGGATTGCTGTCGGAGGGGCAGGGGCCGCGCCCTTGCTCTTGAGGGAAGCGGGGGACATGCTCCTCGGAAAGAATGTCTCGGACACGGAGGCCATAGAGAAGGCCTCCGAGGCTGTGAGCAGGCATGCTTCTGCCTTCATGGTGGACAACCTGGGATCCAGTTTAGAGTACAGAAAGAAGATGGCAGGAGTGTTGGCCAAAAGAGCTGTCCTGGAGGCCTTGGATGCCTCTGCCAAGAAAAACCAATGAGGGATTGATCAGTTTAACGGGCTGTTGCCCAAATGACGGAAGGATGGTGGATAGCCCCTTGGGAGGTCTTTTGAGGGGCTAAAGAGTGCCCTCACGTGCCCGGTTTGGGGGCAAAGCACATGGGATGATTCGAGCAACAGCCTGTAATTGGCAAACGGGGTAACAAGAAAGCGAAAAAGGCGAGAGGGTTTAGACCCATGAAGAAGATACCGATTTCCATAACAGTGAACGGGGAAGAGTATGACCTGTACATCCCCCAAAACCGAACGCTCCTGGAGGTGCTTCGCGAAGACCTGGAGATGACAGGGACAAAGGAAGGATGCGGGCTGGGTGTATGCGGATCCTGCACCGTCCTGTGGAAGGGTGCCCCGGTTCGGAGTTGTTTGACCCTTGCCCTGGAAGTGGAGGGAGAGGACATCACAACCGTGGAGGGTCTGGGGACCGGAGAAGGGGAGATCGATCCGTTGCAAAAGGCCTTCATCGAGCACGGGGCAGTCCAGTGTGGTTTTTGCACGCCGGGGATGTTGATGACCGCAAAGGCATTCCTGGAAATGAGCAAGGATCCCGATGAGCGAAGCATCAAAGAGGCCATGAGCGGAAACATATGCCGGTGCACGGGCTATGCAAAGATCGTCGAGGCCGTCATGGATGTTGCCGGGATCGGAGGCCCGGAGTCAGGACGTCGATAAAGCACAATCAATGGGGCTAAGGATATGGAAGAACATTTTACATTGATCGGAAAGAGGGTGCCTCGGATAGATACCCTTTCGAAGGTTACAGGGGAGGCCAAGTACTCGGCAGACTTGAAGCTGCCCAGGATGCTCGTGGGAAAAATAAGGCGCAGCCCCCTTGCCCATGCACGTATCCTGAATATAGATACCTCAAGGGCAGAAAGACTGAAGGGTGTCAAGGCAGTTGTCACTGGACAGGATACGGCAGGGGTCAAATGGGGCGTCTTCAGGTATACCCAGGACATGGAACTCCTCCCGCGAGACAAGGTGCGGTATTTCGGGGAAGAGATCGCAGCGGTCGCAGCCGTTGATGAGGATACGGCCATGGAGGCCCTTGACCTCATAGACGTGGACCTGGAGGAATTGCCGGCCGTTTACGATCCCCTGGAGGCCATGGCATCAGAGGGCCCCCTGATTCATGAAGGGTTTCCAAACAACATCAATATCCATGTTGAAATCATGGTAGGGGATTTGGAAAAGGGATTCAAGGAATCTTATCTGGTGCGGGAAGACACCTTTACGGCATCTGAGGATTGCTATTTTCAGGGGGAACCCTATGCCGTTGTTGCTCGTTTCGACGATGCCGGAAACCTGGAGATCTGGATGCCCAATGCTGGTCCCCACATGAAGGCAAAGCCCCTGTCGAACCTTCTCCAGATGCCCCTTCACAAGGTCCGGGTGAGGAAGATAACCATCGGGGGAGCCTTTGGAGGAAGATCTGAAATATCGCCCGCAGACTATATCTGTGCCCTCCTGGCCCGGAAATCCAGGAGGCCCGTGAAGGTGGCCTATACACGGGAAGAGAATACGGTCAACGTCCGAATGGGTCATGCGCTGATCACCACGATCAGGACGGGAGTGGACAGAGAGGGGAGGGTCAAGGCAAGAGACATCACCTGCTATATGGACGGGGGGGCATATTCTTCCACCGGACCTATCGCCACTTCCGTCCCTTTTCTTTGCATGGAACAGGCCTATCGAATGGACAATGTCCGCTACAACGGATTCCGGATATTCACCAATAAGCCCATCAGGGGCATGATCCGAATGCACGGCCGATCCTTTGCGTGCGGCATTGATCTGCAATTGGACATGTTGGGAAAGGAGTTGGGAATAGACCCTGCTACCATGAGGCTGAGAAATGCCAGACAAAAAGGGGACTACACACCCACGGGAAGCTATGTCCAGTCCTGTGGCCTGACCGAATGCATCACCAGGGCGGCAGAGAAGGCAAATTGGAAGGAAAAGTACGGAAAGCTCCCTCCCTGGAGAGGGATAGGTATAGGGATCAACTCGGTTCAGACGGGCTTTCCCTTGGGCATCAGGGGCGGGTCCCAGGCCTTTGTAAAGTTCAACGAAGATGGGGGTGTGACCCTGATATCCGGTGTTGCGGACAATGGCCAGGGAAATGACAACATGCTTGTGCAGGTGGTGGCCGAAGAATTGGGTCTTGATATGGGGGACGTGACACTTATCACGGCGGATACGGAGGTGACTCCCAATGACCCCGGGACCTACTCGATGGTGACGACCTTTGCCGGGGGGAATGCGGCCCGGTTGGCGGCAGTGGATGCAAGGAACAAGATCTTCGAAATAGCGGCCGAAGAGATGGAGGCAAACCCGGCGGACCTGGTGCTCAAGGACAAGAAGGTCTTTGTCAGGGGTAGCCCGGAACGATTCGTCCCCTTGAAGAAGATCATTCGAACGGGGCTCATGAAGGGGCGCCCCGTTTCAGGGGAAGGACATTACTCCCCCAAGGTGGATCAGCGCAGGGAGTGGGTCAAGAATCCGTCCGGCCAGCTCTCCGAAACCTTCTCTTTCGGTGCCACCATCGCAGAGGTAGAGGTAGATCCGGAGACGGGGAAAGTCAAGGCCCTGGAAGTAACCGCCGCCCAGGACGTCGGCTTTGCCCTGAACCCCCTGGTCCTGGAGGGCCAATTTGAGGGAAGCGTTGCAATGGGGGGACACGGTGGGATGCTGACGGAATACCATTCTTGGGATGGCGGTCGCTGCCTCAACCCCACCCAACTTGAATACAAGGTCCCCTTGGCAGCAGATATGCCTCCCATCAACTCGATCATTGTGGAGTCAGGAGACCCCTCAGGTCCCTATGGTGCCAAGGAAGCAGGCATGTCGATAGCCATGAGTGCCGCCCAGGCCTATGCCTCTGCCATCGCGGACGCGATCGGTGCTACAATCACGGATTTTCCCATGACACCTGACAAGATCCTGACGGCCATTGAGAACAGAAAGAAGGGGAAACATAGTGATGTAACTTGAAGCGCCCCTTTGAAATGGCTTTTTTGAACCGGCAGGAAGCTTAAGGAGCTGGAATGAAGAAAGGCATAGGAAAGAGACAGTACAGATTGGGATGCGATATCGGAGGGACATTCACTGACTTCGTCCTGATGGATGACGAAACGGGCGAGATGTGGATAAACAAGTGCTTGACCACGCCCCTCGACCCTTCGGAAGCCGTCGAGCAGGGAATCAGGGAGCTGGAGGGAAGGTTATCCGGCTTTGTTCCCGCACTTGACGAAGTGATTCACGGGACAACACTCGTCATCAACGCGATCATCGAAAGAAAAGGGGCGAGGACCGGACTGATCACTACAAAGGGTTTT
>JAFDHO010000380.1 GCA_019308745.1 Deltaproteobacteria bacterium | reverse complement strand
TCATCTTATTATAACAACATGACAAATAGGAAGGTCTATTGGGTTGAATTAAATTTCAGGGGTAAAGGCATGGTCAAGGCGATTCTGGGCTATGATATTGTTCAGGGGATGTCAGAAGAAGCCTATGAGAAATGGCTGAGAGAAGTCCATTTGCCGGATCTAGCAAGAGTTCCAGGGCTGAAAAGGGTGGCGTTAAACACGGTCAAGGGAACTGTAAGAGGGGATACGACCTTTTACAGAATTGCCGAACTCCATTACGAGACCATGGAAGCATTTGAAAAGGCCATGGAATGGCGGAAAAACAATCCGGTTTCAAAGGAGAGAAGCCCGGAAGGGAAAACGGATTTCAAGTTCTATGTTGTTTGTGAATCAGAAGAGTTCGATTTTTCAAAGCGAACTTGATACTTCCCCAAGGGGTATTAATACCCCTGCATCTGTGTGTTCCGATAGCTGCGGACCAATCAAGCTGAGAACTCTGCCCCCTGGCACCCTGGCCCCGGGGTGGGCGCTGGAAGCAAAAAGGCGCTTGATCAAGGTGACAAAGAGGGTGAAGCAAAACTAACCCACGTTATCACAAAAGGAGGATCGTGTAGATGTCAAAGTATGATCTGCTGATCAAAGGAGGCAGGGTGGTTTTTCCCTACTTGGGCGTAAGAAAGGTGGACATTGGCATAAAGGAAGAAAGAATCTCCGCTATATCTGAAAGTCTGCCCTCCCAGGAAGCGATAGAGGTTGCTGATGCTGCCGGTAGATTCGTATTTCCAGGGGCTGTTGATTCCCATGTACATATTGGAATTTACAGGCCGCTCAAAGAGGATGCCACAAGTGAATCACAGTCTGCAGCCTCAGGTGGTGTGACCACCATATTGAGCTACTTTCGCCCGGGAAAGAATTACCTTAACAAGACAGGGCCCTACCGCGAACTACTTCCAGAACTCCTGGATCTTTCAAAGGGCTCCTATGTCGTTGACTACGGCTATAATTTGACCATGAACACGGAATCTCACATCAGGGAGATTGAGTGGCTTGTTAGAGAAGGGGGGGTATCAACATTCAAGTACTATATGTTTTACAAGCTGCTCAATCTCGCAGGATCTTCTTCTGATGGCATGAATTACCTGATGATTGATTCTCCCGTGGATTTGGGCTTTCTATACAAATACATGAAAGAAGTGAGCCGGGTAAATGAGCTGTTCAAGGACTATGGAAGAATTAGTTTGAGCGTTCACTGCGAAGAACCTGAGATCATAAGGGCTACAAATGAGGAAGTTAAAGTAAAGCCGAGTGGAAACCCTCTCAAAGATTACAGCGACGCCCGTCCCCCGTGGGAGGAGGAGCTGGCCATAAACGAGGTTTCAATTATAGCTGAAAATACCGGATGCCCTGTAAACCTGCTCCATCTGAGCAGCCAGAAGGCGGTTGAGGCAGGTAAAGATGTTTCCTCCCGATACCCAGAGCTTGATTTTCTCCTCGAAGGTACACTTCATCATTTGGGTCTTTCCAATGACATGGATCTCGGGATACTTGCAAAGGTAAACCCTCCTATACGTAGTAGACAAGACGTCGATTATTTGTGGAAATCAGTTCTGGATGGAACTATTAAGACCATTGTAAGCGATCATGCAAGCGTCACGAGAGAGATAAAGAAAGGAAACCTGTGGACAAGTCTGCCCGGGTTTGGAGGCACCTCACTAATGTTTCCGGTCCTGATTACAGAAGGCTACCACAAAAGAGGTCTTCCTTTGCACAGAATAGCTGAACTCACGGCAAGTAACCCCGCCAGATATCACAATCTGTTCCCCAAGAAGGGCTCTGTTTGGGTTGGTGGCGATGCAGACTTTGCTATTGTTGATATAGATGAGGAAAAAGAGGTCACGTTGAGAGACTTGCACACTGCCCAGGATTTCAGCCCGGAGGAAGGTATGAAATTCAAGGGATGGACAAAGTGTACCATCTTGAGGGGTAAGGTGATCTTTGAAGATGGCCAGATCAGGACAGATCCCGGCTACGGCAAATTCGTTAAAAGGCCGGTCAAGCTACACGGCAAACTGTAGAAGTGCTCATTATCAGATTAGGGCCGTAAGAAACAAGAATCAGTTTTCTGGAGGCAACAAAGCAGGCAGGAGCAACATTGGGGGGAGCTCAACCCCCGGTACAACAGCGGAATAAGAAGAAAAGAACCGTGCTTAAAGATAATGGGATACCGCTTTACTATCAGCTGGAGACGATACTCAGACAAAGAATTTTTTCGGGAGATTTTGAGCTTAAAGCACCACTTC
>JAFDHO010000379.1 GCA_019308745.1 Deltaproteobacteria bacterium | reverse complement strand
GCCCAAAACATTCAAACCTCGTAAACTTCCGCAAACTCGCAAGCGAAAGCATCTGAAAGCTGTCAAATAAGGAGGATTCCACGAAAATGAATCTGGTAAAACATGTCAAAAACCGTTGCTCAAGGTCGTCCTAAAAGAGCCGCACCCAAGTATTTATACAACATGAATACAATAAACATTATGAGCATTTCAATTTGAGCCTTAGTACTCTGGGGCGAAAATTCGGTGACGTATTTTCAAGCTGCTAACATTTGCTCTTCATGGAATCTGGATAGTAATTTTTTCAGGTCATCACGAGTGAATTTCCACTCGAATGGCCTTGACACCCTTTCATATTCTGCTTGAAAGCTGAGGATTCTACTTGCAAGTTCTTCGAGGCTTTCAAAGTCGTTAGGCGTAAGGACCTTGCGCTGTAGTACAGAGAAGTAGATTTCAACCTGGTTAAGCCAGCTTGCATGGATCGGTGTATGTACCTGAATAGCATTGGGATACCAACGCTCAAGACGATCGATAGATCTTTGTCCCCTGTGGGAAGACCCATTATCAGTCACCCAAAATACACGACGTGCGGATCGGTACGGTTCCTGGCGCATGACAAGATCGACCAAGTCGTGAAAGCTGTCGATTCCAGTGCTATCCCTGCACAGACCGAAGATTTTGGCTTGCCGAACATCCCAGGCTGCCAGGTAAGCAACGGCTCCCATTCTTGCATATTCATGCTCCACACGGCCAAAGCGACCAGAGCTTGGGGCTTTTACGGGCACCAATCTACGGCGTGCCTGAATACTGGTCTTTTCATCAGAGGAGATAACGAAATCATGGCAGTCCAGGGGTTTTCCTTCCCAAATTCCCTGATACAAGTCCAGAATCCTTGCAGCTTTCTCTTCGAAATCCGGGTCCCTCGGCCAAATCCAACTTCGGTAACACCAGGGGCGGATAGCATCCTTGCTCAGCCAGCGCCAGACAGTTTTTCCACTGATAGAGGCTACAATCCCCTGTTTTTCCGCCTGCCGAGCGATTTCATTGTGAGTAAATCTGGAAAAAGGGAGTCCGAGCTGTTTGGGCAACTGGCAGGCAAGCGCCTTGACAGCAACAATAATTTCAGGGGGAAAAAGCGCCAGGCCTCCCGCGCCGTGGCCTTTCCTGCAGACCGGCCAGGCGTTGGTCAAAGAAGCGTTTTCGCCATTTGGAGACGATCTGTCGAGGCAACTCAAGCCGTTGGCCGATCTCTTTGTTTGAAAACCCCTCAGCGGCAAGGAGGATAATTTTGGCTCGGATAACATCACGATATTGTGACGTATATTTCCTTGAGATGGCCTGTAATCGTATTTTCTCATCTACCGTCAGAATGATTCTATATGGGCTTTTTCTTGGCATAATCACCTCCTCTCTGAGGAAGGATTATACCATAAATATGTCAAAAATGGAATTCTGATATGTCATCGTATTTATGCCATCGTGTACTTAGGATACCCAGATCAGCTTCGCCGCCGCCTGAAAAAGATCCATCAAACACAATAACGCCGTTAATGCTTTCTTCCCGAGGTGCCCATCCGATCTGTCCTACCAGAAAGTGCGGTCCCGGAACGGCTGCATGCAGTTCATTGGCTATGGGACGCTCCGGCACATTCTCAAAGGAGACATCAGTGCCTGCTGCTGTCGTGATTCGCATCCTGGAGGCCTTTTTTGTCAACTCGACAACCTTATTTTGGAACTTCTCCTGCAAATCCATATTAAGCCCTGCAATACACCTTGTGACACGTTGTGAATCCAATCCTCCCAAAAAGAGATATCGCGTCCTGCCATTTGACATCGCTTCTATCCATGGTGTTGAATACAAGAGCCATTGGTTATTGAATTCTATCCATACATCTGCTACAGGTATTGCTTTCTTAAGTGATTCGGGTAGTTGCGGATCAGCCACTTTGCCATAGCCGCTTGGAGTTGAATGCCACGCCACCATGACTTTACCTCCTGCGGCTTCGGCTGCCTTGGCCGTCTCCTCGACGGGTCTAAAATCCATTACAGAATCGACCGTTATTATGATTGATTCTCCTCTCTGGATACGACACATTTTGTTAGCTATGATATGTGCTGCTTTCCCCAACTCTAGTTCATACAGCTCCGGCATCTCCCATTCCCCCTTGCTTCAAAAATTGCGTCAAAATGCACTATTTTATCTTGGAGGTATGTGACGGCCACCTTTACTTGAGTTCCCCAACCGCCTTGACCCTAAAGCGGACCGCATTGGATGGGAGGTAAGCCAATGGTATTTCCTCAAAGTCGACGATCTCGACCGTCTCCTCCCTTGCACCG
>JAFDHO010000378.1 GCA_019308745.1 Deltaproteobacteria bacterium | reverse complement strand
CGGGGAGCTTGTTTCCATGATATATGCCTTTTCCAGGGTCTATTCACCGGTCAAGAGTCTTGCCAGGATCAATAACGAGCTTCGTACCCTTCAGGGGGCCACGGAAAGGGTGTTCAGCATAATGAAGACGGTCCCTGCCATCAGGAACCGCCCGGGGGCCGTTGAACTCCCGAGACATCAGGAGTCCATAGAATTCAACGACGTATATTTTTCCTACGAGCCCGGTGTGCCCGTGCTCAAAGGGATTAACCTGAGGATCGAAGCCGGGGAGATGATGGCCTTCGTGGGTTCCACGGGCGCAGGCAAGAGCACCCTCCTTGATCTTATTCCAAGGTTCTACGATGTTACAAAGGGCAGCATAACCATCGACGGAACAGACATAAGGGATGTGACGTTGGAGTCCCTCCGCAGACAAATCAGCATGGTGAGTCAGGAGGTCTTGCTGTTTCATGACACCATAGCAAACAATATCTGTTATGGCTGCCCCCACAAGGACATGGAGGAAATCATTGAGGCGGCAAAGGCAGCTCACGCCCATGACTTTATCCTGTCTCTGCCGGATGGGTATCAATCGGTGGTCGGGGACCGGGGCACGAGGCTTTCAGGAGGTCAGCGTCAGCGGATTGCCATAGCAAGGGCGATTCTGGCCGACCCGTCGATACTGATACTGGACGAGGCTGCGTCGGCCCTGGATGCAGAGAGCGAGAAACTGGTGCAGGAGGCAATAGAGAGGCTGCGGGGCGGCCGTACGATCCTGGTGGTGGCGCACAGGTTGAGCACCATTCGGAAGGCAAACCGGGTTTGCGTGCTGGAGGGAGGAGAAATCATTGAATCGGGGAGTCATCAAGAATTGATGAACCTAAACGGCCGTTTTCGACAATTGCACGATCTACAATTCAGGGCCTAGCCGGAGCCACCTCTTGGTTAAAGACTAGACTGCCGGTTGAGTCTGGATCGGATATCCTCCCGGGACAATGCGCGGAATCTTACGCGCTTGAAGCGGGAGCCTTTGCCGGAAAGAATTTCGATATGCTTTTTGGGGATGCGGAGTTCCTTGGAGAGAAGTTCAATCAGGTCTTTATTCGCCCTGCCTTCTACGGGAGGACTGGTTACTTTCACCTTTAGGACGCCCTCTTCCATTCCCAGGATTTGACTCTTGGAGGCCCTAGGCAAGACTTTGATCTTGATATCTGCTTGCAAGTGCTTCACCTTATGTGGGACGCCAACTGGTACAAGCTTTGGACCAGAAAGGTCTGGAGAAAAATAATTGCAAGAATGACCAGGATGGGAGAAAAATCCATCCCCCCTAAGAAGAGGGGTATCCTGCGTCTCACAGGGTAAAGGACAGGCTCCGTTATGTTGTTCAGGAACCTTACGATGGGGTTAAAGGGGTCTGGATTGACCCAGGAGATAACAGCCCTGGCAATGATTATCCACATGTACAGTGACAGGGCGATATTAAGGATCTTGGCAATAGCTAGAAGAAAGTTGGACAGAATAAACATGGTCTCACTGGCTCTCCTCAAAGCAAGGGATTGGTTTCTAAGCGTGCTGTTGCCCCAAACCTACGGTTGCCTTAATCTACGGCGCAGAAAAGATAGAGCATCATGATATTTGGTGTTGCGGCGTCAGGAGGTCTTTTCTCAAGGCTCAATATTCGTTCTGATCTGTTTGGACGCCCCCATTGTCCTCATATGTATCTCTCAATAGGCACAAGAGTAGTCGACTTCGGTGAAGATGATCTCTTGGGGCTCCTAAGGCCTTCGATAAGGTATTCCCCCTGACGACGCTTGGGAGAAATCTGATTGAGCCTTGAGAAAAGACCTCCTGGCGCCGCTGATCCCAGTGATCGCGGGCGGTCGGGCTCGGGACAACAGCCTGTCAACGCGTAAGTATACTATGAACGGGGCGCGGTTCCAAGTCATTTTTGGGCACGACCGTTACCGGGGCTCCAACTCCATGGCGGAAAGGACCCCGTGGCACCTACATGCAGTGCCGATAATCCACTTCCCGGTTCCCTTTGAGAGGATGCTGTCTTTGAGCCTTTTCAATTCCGTTGCCCTGTAACCTCCAACCCCGGGGCCCATCTGTCGGCTCTTGACAACATGAACATGGTATCCTGGAATCTCCAACTCATCCAGAAGTTCAAAGAGGGGCTTGCCCCTTTGCTCACCCGTCACTGTGCAATGGTCCTCGGGTTCAAGGCAATCCTCGGAACAAAGAAAGTCCGCGTAGATGACAAGCAAGGACTTTTTCTTTCCCTGCCACGCATGGGGTAGGCACCCCTTGATCTCTTCTGGTACTTCGATCCTGCTTG
>JAFDHO010000377.1 GCA_019308745.1 Deltaproteobacteria bacterium | reverse complement strand
CCTGCCTAAGAGTCCGGTCAGGGCCTCAACAAGAACGAGTATTCCCGGAATCACAAAGCACAATGTCAGCACAAACAGAAAAATATCCACAGGCTCTGATTTGCGGGTAACAAAAAACTGCGGATATCTGGCGAGGATGTCAAAGAGCGGCTGGGTCAGGTCAAAGCTTACGAGGACGAAGCTGTGGAGGGCGTCCACGAAGAAATCGCTCTTCATCTTTACAGGTTTATTCTGGATAATCGAGGATGCAGTGTCAGTCCTATGTGTCATTTTTGCAACGCCTGAACTTTTTCGACACCTTTCCCTCTGGTGACGGATGCGCATGCATCCACGAGATCGGCAGCATAGAAAGATTTGTAACGATCAAGGGTGCAACCGTCCAATCGATTGATTTCGTTTGGACAATATCTCCAAAGTATTAGGGCAGAGAGGCCCGCCAAAAAAACCATTAAAAGTAAGATTCTGAAAACAGTAATCAAATTGTAAGTCAAACGGTGCACTGTTATACCTGTCCCAGCCTTTCTCACTGATAATTCCTTTGTTGAACCCGGTTCAACGTTAGAGACCTCTGCTATAATCCTTCAATCAATTTCGTTATCCAGAATACGGTTATTCGTCCCTTTGTCTATGATCGGCCGCCCTATGCCAGTAAATTTATTATCTTTCACTATATTAAACGAAGACATTGCACTGAGACGAACACCCCACATTCCCGGCCCAATAAAGGTATTTTCCCTTTCATCTTCAACCCTTGGATAGCCTTATTGATAGTCTCCTCTGATTTTCATGGTATAAATGCAGATTTCCCCTTTGCGGGGTCGAATATTGTGAGTCCCTGTTGATGCTTCAAGACCTCAGCAGGGACACTCGTCTGAGCTTCGATGTCACAAGACACCGAAGTGTTATTTAGCGGTTGAAATCGGCCCCTGTCTTTGGCAAAAGAATCAGAAAACCATTGGATAGAAACAAAAAGACTCACCACGAGTATCTGGAAGAGCTGGGTCATACCTCTCTTAATGATTCGTCTTTCTATCAGCATATTTGATCTCCTATACTGGCAACCCGCATCTATAAATACGAAAGGCTAAGAGTCTTAAGTCTGGGTTGGATAGAGACTCAACAAACCGCCTGACATGAACGGTTCTTCCCGGCCAAGAAACGCAGGAAAATCAAATGAAGACAAGATAACCCCAAAAGGACCGTTATCTCCTTCTCCATCTATATCCTTTGGGGTAAAGAAGTTCGATCTGCATTCCATTCTTAAATAAGGCGAATACACGCACTTCCGAATTGGGAAGGTCTCCTAAAACAGACAGGGGGATATGATATTTGAAGCCGGCCTTTTTCAGCTTCGGATTCGAGAATGCTTTTGACACGTCTGGGCGCTCCAGATTACATTCGGCGGAGTAAAGGAGTTTACTGTTTACATAAATCATGATAAGCTCTGGCATCTGCCCGTTCTTAACATCTGCGGCCCATCCGCTCAGCAATATCTGATTATTTTCTACTCTGGCTATATCTAAATGGCCTTCCAAGGCGCTTCGAGACTCAGGCACGGCAGATATATCGTCAAGCGCAACAATCTGCTCGGGCATTGTCCCGGGCAAGGCTTTTGCTGCTACTTCAAGGAGCATAACGCTCCCACCGCTCATTTCACCCCTTCCAGATGAAATAAACAGATCTACCTCGTTTTTCCCTTTTCGGAAGGATCCTTCAGGCACGACTGCTGAAAACTTCTTTGATCCATCCCTAGCCATGTAAGATCTGGTCAAGGCCCGAACGATACCGTTTACTGAGACTGCAAGCGCCTTCTTCTCCTCTCCTGTCCCACCAGATCGAAGGACTCCCACAATCCGCGCAGGAACAAATGAAGACGCAGGATCCACATTGTCGTAAAAATCAGGGAAGATAAGATCAAAATCAATCTTTGCATCATCCGGAAAAGTCAATTGACTCAAGTTTGTTCCTGCAGGCTCTTTGTAAGGGCTGATATGAAACAGGCCATCGTGCCTCCTTCCCGAACCAAAAATGGCAACCTTCAGTTTCACGCTGTCGTACTGGCTCTTATAGCCGTAGCCGAGTCCATTATTGGTGTTGCTCGCGCTGTTTTTCCCTGATTTTTCAGCTTTTGCTATAGCCAGTGAACCGATGACTGAACGTCCATCGACCGGCCATGGTAAAGTGATACCGAGTAGGTGCGCCATAGTAGGCAGGATATCGATCGACTCCATCTTACAGTCACTCACGACCCCTCTTTTCTGATTGGGCGCCTTGATTAATAGGGGCACTCCAAGAAGATCCATGCGATGTCCCTTTACTA
>JAFDHO010000376.1 GCA_019308745.1 Deltaproteobacteria bacterium | reverse complement strand
AGAACAGGAGGTTGAGCATGAGTGCGGACATTAACGAACTCTTGAAAGACCTGAGAAGTGAGGATGCAACAGACGGCCGGTATGCGGCCGAGGACTTAGGGGGCTTGAATGATCCGGCCGCAGTGCATGCACTAGTGAAGGCACTTGAAGATCCTGTGGTAGGTGGGCGAGAGGCGGCCGTGGAATCCCTGATTGCCATTGGAGGCAGAGAGGGCTGTGAAAATGTGATACCGCTTCTGGGCTCTGAGGATGCCTATCTTCGAAATTATGCCATTGAGATCTTGGAACATCTCGGGGCCGACGCGATCGAAAGCCTTGTGAATCTCTGCGATTCTCCCTCCTCGGACCTCCGGAAGTTTGCCATGGATGTCTTGGGAAAGATAGGCGAATTGTGCGACGTGAATGCCATCGGGGTAATCACTTCGGGGCTGGATGACGAAAATGTCAATGTGGCCGGCGCCGCGGCGGAAGCCCTGGGTCGAATAGGCGATCCTGCGGCCATTCCCGCGCTCGCAGGGCACCTGGGAGGTCACCCTTGGCTTCAATGCAACGTGCTGAACGCCATCGCACAGATAGGCGGGAAGGAGGCCAGGGGAGTCATATCTCGTATTGATCCGGAACAGTTGGCCCCTGAGGCCAGATTCTACTACGAGATGGCGGAAAGTGTGCTCGGAATGAAGGAATGATAAAGAGGGAGAAAAGACCATGCCGGGGCCAGTGGAGATCACACAGAACGACCTCAACAGGGTGAGGGACTTCATCTTCAAAGAGACAGGGATATTCTACGAGTCAAAAAAGGATAATTACCTCAAGACACGCGTCTGTCAACGTATTGCGGAAACGGGGTGCGAAAGCTTCCAGAAATGGTTCAACAACCTCGTATTCGGATCCAGGGACGGAGAGCCCCTTAATCTTATCGAAGAGTTGACCGTGAATGAGACCTATTTCTTCCGGGACTTTCCCCAGCTCCGCGGATTTGCTGAGGAGGTCCTTCCTGCATACCTGGAGAAAAAAAGAAAGAATAGAGATTATAATTTGAAGCTCTGGTCGGCGGCCTGTTCGACCGGTGAAGAGCCATACACCCTTTCCATTATCCTCAGGGAGATGATCGAGGATTTCGATCTCTGGGACCTAAGGATCGAGGCCACGGATATCGACCGCCGGGTCCTGAGGCATGCACGACTGGGGCTTTACGGGGACAGGTCCATGAAAGACACTCCTACGGTTTACAGGGACAAGTATTTCCGGAAAACCACTGAGGGATGGCGGGTCTTACCTGCTGTGACGGAACCGGTTTTCTTTGAGCAGATCAACCTCGTGGACCGCCTCGCAATGCGGCGAAGAAGGAGATATGATTTTATCTTCTGCCGGAATGTCCTGATCTATTTCAATGATTCTTCCCGTAAAAGGGTTGTTTCGGACCTCTATGACGCGCTCCTGCCCGGGGGCTATATATTCCTGGGGCATGCGGAATCCGTGGGGAGGATCACGGCGGCATTCGTACTTGAAAGGATGGGGGATTTTCTTTGCTATAGAAAGCCCTCATAGGCGTCCTATCCTGGTGGAGTGGACCCTGTCCCGCGACGGACGGATTGATTAGCCAGCGGATTCCTTGATCCGTACGACACACAGAGTATCCCGGTGATTGGCCCTCAGATCAGGAAGGTACGTCCGGTTCCTTCTCGGCCTACTGATCCATTGGGGACCCTGACTAACAATTCAACCGCTTGAGCGGTAAATCACATCCCTATTAAAGGAGTCCGATTATGTCAGACAAGATACTGATCGTTGATGATTCTGAGATCGTGTTGAGACTGCACAGCTACATCCTGCAGGGGGCCGGGTTCCAGTGCATGGGAGCGGAAAATGGTTTCGAGGCCCTGGAGCTTATGCTGAGGGAGCCCTTTGATCTCATTATCACCGACATCAATATGCCCCGGATGAACGGGTATGAATTGACCCGCAGGATCAGAAAAACCAAAGGATATGAACAGGTTCCCATAATCATCATTTCAACCGAGGGAGAGGCCAAAGATAAGATGAAGGGTATGGAGGCAGGTGCCAACATCTATATCGTCAAACCGGCCCAGCCGGAGAGCCTCATCACCAATGTGAAGATGCTCCTTGCCTAGTAGGAAAGGAGGGGTTGAAATGGGAGAGGATGGTTTCCCTGTGGATGAATCCATACTTCAGGAATTTATTGCCGAGTCCCTTGAGCATCTTGAGGGCATTGATAATGACCTCCTTGAATATGAAAAAGATCCCGAGAACAGGGAACTCATTGACTCCGTATTCAGGGCCATTCATTCCATCAAGGGGGCT
>JAFDHO010000375.1 GCA_019308745.1 Deltaproteobacteria bacterium | reverse complement strand
CTCTTCCGGGGCAATAGGCTTGGTGATATAGTCAAAGGCCCCGTTTTTGATGGCCTCGACCGATCCCTTGATGCTTCCGTAACCGGTGAGAATGATACACCTGGTACCCGGTGAGCTGGTCACCACATGGTTTAGAACCTCCATTCCATCGATGTCGGGCATCATTACATCGGTAAGGACCAGGTCAAACGTGTCGTTTTGAAACTTCTTGATCCCCTCTTTGCCCCCATGGGCCGTTACGACTTCATAGTCCCTGGTCTTCAGCGTCTCGGCCACGACCCTCAGCACCATCGGCTCATCGTCTATTGCCAGTATCCTTGCCATATCCTGGATGTACCTCAGCCTTGCATGATAGGTGGATTGGACCTCAAACGCAATCTAGGGGAAAAGGCCCCCTACCCCATGTAATCGCCGCGGTAAAACTTGAATGCGGCAACACTTGCAATGACAGCCACTTCCCTGATCACGTTCCCAAGCTCAGTGTCACCCGGCGCCATATCGACGAGTTGCCTTTCCAGGGCACCGGCCTCCTCCTGGATACCCTTTACCAGGGGCTCCATATCCCTCAGGGTCTTTGAAGGAGTATGCAGATCTCTCGCATAGGCATCCAGAAGGTCGAGTATCCGTTCACTGCGGGCAAGAAGGTCCACCCTTGCACAAGGGGGTGTTGCGGCACCCGCTCCCCCTATTTGCGAAACCTCCCGCTCCAGGATCTCTTTAAATCCGTTATCCTTTTCCACCCTGTTACCGGAGCCGGAAACGGGTAATTCTGCGATATTCGTTTCAAGTATCCTATTTGTTTCCATTTTGCAACTCCTTTCCGGAAAGTTCTGCGCGAATGCGTCGGGGCTATGGGGAGAACAAGGTTTATGAACTCGTAAAAAGTCGGAAAGCGCTCTTTTCTGTCATTCCGGCCCCGCATCTTAAGTGCGGGATAAACTCCAGCCAGAATCCAGTAAATTCAATGGCTTCTGCATGCCGGATCAAGTCCGGCATGACGGTTTTGAGACTTTTTACGAGACCATCAAAATTGAGATGGCAAAGCAAAAAGCTCCAAGTTCAAGGCACGCGAATCTCGTGTGATGAGCCGTACTTAGCGTACGCCCAATCACAACGAGATGAAGCGCAACGCAGAAATTGGACCTTTTTACGAAGCCATCAAGGTTAGGGGGCATCAGCCGAATATCTTCTTCAATTTTTCTTCGATTGTCTCTGCTGTAAAGGGCTTTACTATGTAACTGTTCACCCCAGCCTTGACCGCCTCTATGATGTTCTCCTTTTGTGCCTCTGCTGTGACCATGACAAAAGGTATGTCTTTCAGCTCACTGTCCGATCTCATTTGGGTCAGCACTTCAATGCCTGTAACCCCAGGCATATTCCAGTCGCAAAGTACGAGGCCGTACTTGTCCTTTTTCAGCTCCTTAATGGCAGCCCTGCCGTCTTCCGCCTCGCTGATGTTTGAAAAACCGATTTGCTTCAGCACATTTCTCAAGATCCTCCTCATTGTGGCAAAATCATCCACAATGAGGACTTTCATGCTGAGATCCATTTTACTCCCTCCTTTAATTGATTTTTATATCCTCGCAAGGATTTTATCTATATCGGCCTGGTCAAGGCCTTCTCCCTCCCTTTGCGGCCCTGCCAGCTCCGTCACCTTTTTTTCAACGACCCTGTCCAGTTCCTCGTCGGACATGCGGGGATTTTTTTCCTTCTCAGTCAGCTTGATGCCGAAAGACAGGATCATATTTTTCAGCCTTTCCTCCATCTTGCCAACGAGCTCCATCACCCGTTTTACCCTCTGGCCTGTCAGGTCCTGGAAGCTCATCTGGACAATGGAATCGGATATCAAAGAGAGGAAAGTCCCGGCGGTTGATTCCATGTAATCGAGAAGGGGCGAGATCTCACCGACGGTCTCTTTGTTTACGGCGATCTCGATCTTTTCTCCCCCCTCTCCCCGCACCTCTGTTCTCCCGTGCCTCAGTGAAGTTAAGATGTCTTTGGCTTTCTCTGTCTCTTCCTGCATGTTTTCCAGGTTGTCCATGATTTTGTTGGCGGCCATTTCAGTGGCCTCGATTATTGCCTTCAGTTGATCGCTCGTCTGGGGTAAGAACTTTGAAGTCAGGTCCGTGATATTGGGGTGGATCTTTGAGTTGATCTCTCTCCTGAAATCGATGATCAATTGGGCAAGCTCCTTCAATTCACCGGTCAGTTCGTAAGCAAGGGACCTGAAAAAACGGTCCCCTTCATTGTCCATGTTTCCGTTCAATATTTGCTTGAACAGGTCGGTGAGCCTGTCAAATTCCTCGATCGAGAGTTGTTTATCCACTAAGCTCGTAACT
>JAFDHO010000374.1 GCA_019308745.1 Deltaproteobacteria bacterium | reverse complement strand
TTTTATTAACCAATCCTTGAGCAACTTCAGTCCCCCTACATCTGTTAGATCACCGGATGGTTCCACTATCTGTAAAAGCCCTCCGGTTCTGCCTGACACAGCTTTTGCCCGCTGCGTCTTTATAAACCTGCGCTCAATATCGCCATACTTAGCCAAACTTAGAGCTACAATGTTTTCGCACTCAGACAAGCTCAATCCCCTTAAAGAAAAAGCTAGTTCGGTTGCTTCCTTCTCTGAAAGAGCTTGATTTGCTTCTAGGAGGAGTTGTGTTATCGGCCCCATTTCTAAACCAGCATATTGAACAACCGGTATATCCCTTAGCATTTCTGGCATGTCGATTCTGCCACTTCCCAGTAGAATCACGCTGTATCGATTCCTGCTCCTATCATTTATGAGCCTCAACCTTGTTATAAACATGGGGTCTTGATTCTCAAGAAGAGGATCCACATGCTCAAAAATGAAAAGTGTTCTTTTTTTGGCCGAAGCCATTTCATTGTTTTTTTTCAAAATCAAGTCGGCAAAGGTCAGGGGGTCTAGAATTCTATCCTTAGAAGACGTTTTTCCTGGAACCTGCATTCCTTCACACAGATTAAAAATAAACACTTCAAGCCCGTTTCTTTGACCCAAATCCATACATCTTTGAAGTAAGAAACGGGTATCTGGTCCTCCAACATAAAAAAGAGGACATATGGAACGGATAAGAAGATCTATTTTCTCCAGTGAGTTCATATCAATCTATCCGCAGGGTCTTGGGTCTTTGAATTCTGGCTCTCCCAACTGATCTGCCATTGGTTGAATGACTTCACGGTCGTTCCAAGAAAAGAGAACTTCATCACCTTCTATGATTACTTCCACTTCGTCCATTTTAAACCACCTTAGCGTTCTGTATTATCGAACAGTCAAGGGAAAAAATTTTCGACAATGCGGTCTCTCTTACACACCCCATCCTATCTTGGCCTCTGTTGTATTCACAATAAGACCCAACTCAAGCATCCTTATGGCCATGGCTTCCTTGGACACGTTGTCAAAACCCCCTGCGTTGCAAACCAGTTGCGCGATGTAATGCCAATTGGAGACACATGGGTCAACAGCAACCCATGTCCCACCCAACTTACTGTTCTCATTTTCAAGGACAAGGGGTCTTTCACCACATACCGTCTTAAAGGCCTCAAACACATGCTTGCGAGGCATCAGCAAACATGCCGCAAAATAGTCTGCTTGCCACTCATGTGACTTCCGAGCATCAGATAACCTGCATATGATAGCGCTTTGATCCCCACTCCGTTTTGCTGCCTTCTTAATCAAGTGTCTATGGAGAATCCAATGGCCTACTTCATGGCTGCAAGTAAAGCAGTACCTGCCCTCTGGCCCGCTTTCCGCCAACTGGGTATTAATAACCACCCTCCCTTCATCAAGAATAAGAACCCCTAGGATACCTTTTTGACCGAACTTCTCCTCTAGATCCTCGAAACACAACCTCAGCCCAAGGAAACCCTCAATGATATGCTCCACAGGAATGGGTGGAGCCACATTGCGCCCGACCATTTTCCCATACTCGGAGATCACCTTATGGGCCTCTCGTTCAATACCTTCTCTTGGTACCCAGGGCACCCTCATGTTCAGTCCTCTCCTCGCCTTCCGAGTTTGGCCAGGTTTGCAATTTGCCGTAATCTTTCCCAATCTTCTTTCGTGTACTGGTGTCGCTTCGCCATCCTCAAAAAATCTGCCGCTCCTCTTTCCTCTAAAACGTAGTGAGATATCTCTGGGTCAACCTTTCTTGCTGCCCCCAAGAGTAAATCTTTGTCCCCATTTAAGGCCTGGGCAATGGATACTATAACCTCTTCAGACGGTGGTGCCACGCGGCCATTTTCCACGTCACTCAAGTAGCCAGGGGATTTATCGATGAGGCGTGCAAGCTCCCTGAGCCCTATGCCAGCCTTTAGCCTCATTTCTCGCAATATTTCACCAAACCCTTTTTCCATTATCTGGGCACCTGCATCAAGAGTAGCATCAATTTCTGTTCAACGCTATCGAACATTTTTCAAAAAGTCAACAAAAAATTATGGTGTTGAGAATACGGGAAATCATTCGGACAACCTGACTTCCTTTTTCTTAAGATCGTATCCGGCAATCTTTAGGATATCCTCTGGGATCTTTTGCAACTCACCTCCTTCATGATGGAGAGAAAAAGACTCCTTCGGGTTCAGGCTAATGTTTCCAATCGGGATATTGTAGGAACGAGACTCTGACGACCTAAGTAGCTCAACACCGGCATATTTCGCATACAAATTCCTTAGCCCCTCAATTAGAATACCCTCTACTTGTCTTCTGATCTTGGT
>JAFDHO010000126.1 GCA_019308745.1 Deltaproteobacteria bacterium | reverse complement strand
AGATAAATGTGACCACCCGCATCGGAGATCAACTCCACCTCCAGGGCCATGAGCTTTCCGTCCCTTGTCGCCCCTGTCTTGTATCTCATCACATAGGGGTGCCGTTTGCTCGTGACGATGATGGACTCTTCCCTGGTGTAGGTCATCTTTACCGGCTTGCCGGTCTTCCACACAAGAAGGGCAAGGTAGGACTCCACGGTGATGTCTTCCTTGCTCCCAAAGCCCCCGCCCACCATGGGAGCGATGACCCTGACCCGGTTATGGGGAATGCCCAGGACATCCGCCACACCCCTGAAGTGTTCTATGACCTGTGTGCAGACCCTTATGTTGATAATACCGCTCTCGTCCATCCATGCCACGCCGGATTCCGGTTCCAGGAAGGCATGTTCCACATGGGGAACCCTGTAGGTATTCTCGATGATCACATCGGATTCTTCAAAGCCTTTCTCCACGTCCCCCTTTCTGACCTTGTAGCTGCAAATGACGTTGCTTTCCGTCTCACCCACCTGGTAGGCACCAGGCTTCATTGCTTCAAGGGGATCAAAGACGCCTTCAAGGGGTTCGTACTCGACCCGGATGCGCTCCGCAGCCCTTTCTGCGATCTCCGGGGTCTCAGCCGCTACCAGCGCGACTCCCTCCCCCTTGTACCTGACCTTTTTGTCGGCCAGCACCCGGTAGAGCCCTTCAAAACCCCCGACCTCGTGGGTCTGCCCGAATCGTGTTACCGTTTCATTGTTGGGCACGTCCTTGGCTGTCATCACTGCCTCCACGCCCGGCAGTGCCTCTGCCTCGCTCGTATCAATGGAAAGAATCTTCGCGGCAGGATACTCGGACCTCAAGACCTTTGCATAGAGCATCCCGGGCATGCTGAAATCCTCGGCGTACCTGGTCTTTCCCAGGACCTTGTCCCAGGCATCATGCCTGGGCACGGCTTTTCCGATAATCCGGTATTCCCCTTTACCGGCGGGGGCCTTCATCTCCTCAACCATGGTATCTCTCCCACTCTCAATGTCCTCTTTATTCCAGTAATGTCCCGTTAGGATTTTGCAAACAGAGGCCATCGCCAAAAGCTTGATCAACAAGTGAGGCACCTTATTAACTGTTTGGTGCCGTTCACAATGGCAGGGAGGAATTCGATTGAGCCTCTGGAAAAGACCTCCCAGCGGCCACAACCGACGGCCCTGACTGCTATTCGGCTTTGCAAAATCCTAACCGGACATCAATGTCTTTATTGAGTAATGGCTTCAATGGCCTCAACAATCTTGTTGTATCCCGTACACCTGCAGAGGTTTCCCGAGATAGCTTCCCGTATTTCCCACCTCGTGGGTTTCGGATTCCTGTCAAGGAGGGCCTTGGCTGAAAGGATCTGCCCCGGAGTACAGAAACCGCACTGGGCAGCCCCCTTCTCCACAAAGCTCCTCTGCAGGGGATGGGGGTTGCCTTCATCCCCTAATCCCCGCAGGGTGGTCACTTCTTTCCCTTTTGCCTGGAGGGCCAGGGTCAAACAGGAGTTCACCGGCACCCCTCCCAGGAGCACCGTACAGGCCCCGCAATCTCCCTTGCCGCATCCGTTCTTCACCTCCGTGGCATCCAGCCTTTCTCGCAGAACCTGAAGCAAGGTCTCCCTGGCCGTCACACGTATCTCGAATCTTTCTCCGTTTACAATGAGTTCCAGTTCGTGGGTCTTCATACCTTCTCCCTTCCAAGGGCCTCCCGGATGGTCCTCCTGAACAACAGGGATGTCACAAGGGTCCTGTATTCCGCCGACGCCCGGATGTCGCTGATGGGACTGATTTCCTTCTTGATGGCTTCAGAACACTCCTCGAGCAGTTCTTCGTCTATGGTCTTTCCCTCGAGCATTTCTTCCATTCTGTAGGCCCTGATCGGCTTTGGAGCGACTGCGCCCAGCGCCACCCGCGCCTTCGTGCATGTTTCTCCCACCGTCTCCAGCATGGTGGCAATGCTCACAACCGATATGGCCATGGCATTTCTCAAGCCCAGTTTTGTGTGGCTTCCACTCAAGGGATCCTTGGGCTTGGCAAAGGTAATGTGTGTGATGATCTCATCGGGTTCCAATGCGGTCTCCCTGGGACCCAGAAAGAATTGATCCAGTGGGATCTCTCTCCCCCCTCTCCCCGAGCCTGCTGCGTGAATCCTTGCTTCCAGGGCCAACAGAGGGGGCGCGGTGTCGGCCGCTGGAGAGGCATCTGCCAGGTTTCCGCCAACCGTCGCCCTGTTCCTGGTGAGGGGGTTTCCAACCTGCCTTGCTGCCGAGGCGAGAATCGGGCAGTGATCCGCTATGATCCTCGAGGAGGCGATCTCATGCATCGTTGCGAGGGCCCCAATTCGGACGATCCCTTCCTCCTCAACGATCCCTTTCAGGTCTTCAAGATCGCAGAGGTTTATGATGATGTCCGGTGATACCAGCCGCGCCCTCATGTTGGGGATCACATTGGTCCCGCCGGCAACGACCTTCGCCCTCTCCTTCCACTCTCCCAGCACGTTGAGTGCTTCATCGAGATTCTGTGTCGTCATGTATTCCATGGCCTACATGCCCCTCTTTCGCATTTTACGCTGTTCCCTCCTCGAATGGCGGACACAGGAACCGCAACCATAATGTTACGTCGGGCTTGAAGCTTGCGCACAGCTCAAGATGGCCTTGACTATGCTGCTATAGCCCGTACACCGGCAGATGTTGCCCCTGATATGTTCTCTGATATCTCTTTCCGTAGCAGAGGGATTCCTCTGCAACAGGGCCTTTCCCATAATCACCATCCCGGGGGTGCAGTACCCGCATTGGATGGCACTCTGTTCCAGGAAGGCCTCCTGCAAGGGATCCAGGGTGCCGTCCCTGTGGGCCACACCTTCAATGGTGGTTATCTCCGATCCGTCCACTGCCGCGGCCAGGGTGAGGCAGCTCAAGGTCTCTTTGCCATCCACCAGGACTGTGCATCCGCCGCATTGGCCGATGCCACAACCATACTTGGTGCCGGTCAGACCCAGGTCTTCTCTCAGGACATTGATGAGAAGCCTGTTGGGTTCGACCCGAAGCTCATGGGTCTCTCCATTGACCGTTATTCTAATGCTCACCGCTCCCATGATATCTCTCCTCCGGACCGCTCCCATGCCGTGCTAAAGACATCTCTGAACAACACCGCGCTTACCTCCCTCCTGTATTCCGCCGTGGACCTCATGTCGTCTATGGGCCTTACCTCTTCCGCCACCTTTTGCCCCGCCCTTCGAAGCATGTCCTCGTTGACCTCACTCCCTTTGATGACATCTTCTGCTCCCCGCGCTCGCATGGGCACAGGCGCGACGGATCCCAGGGCGATCCTGCACAGGGAACATTTCTGTCCGTCACGCTCCGCGGAGACGGCACAGGAAAGCTTTGAAATGTCCGCCCCCACCCTGGCCGTTTTTTTGAAGGCACTGCCACTATTATCCCGAAGGGGTTCAAGCACAATCTCCGCCAATATCTCCCCTCGCTTAAGCACGGTCTCGTTTACTCCCTTAAAAAACTTTTCCACCGAGATCTCCCTCTCTCCCTTTTCGCTCACCAGCCTTACACGCCCCCCGTAAATGAGAATTGGGGGGGCGGTATCGGCCGCAGGAGAAGCATTACAGAGATTGCCTCCCACCGTACCCATGTTCCAGACCTGGGGCTTGCCCAGCACGGAGATGGCCTCGTACAGGGCGATGTACTCGGGATGCCTCGAGCAATATTCCCGGACATCGGCGAGCCTCGCCGCGGCCCCGATCCGAAGACCTCCGTCTTCCTTTATGTGGCTCAGCTCCTTGATCTTTGATATATCGACCAAGTACCCGGGCAAGAGCTTTTCCTGCTTGATCTGGAGCAAGAGATCTGTCCCCCCTGCAAGAATCCTGGCTTCCGCGCCGTGCTCTCTGAGCATCCCCAGTGCCTCCTCAATGCTTCCGGGCTCCAGGTAGTCAAATTCGTATGCTATGATCTTGGTGTTGACAGTCATTGCCTTGACTCCCTTTCTCTCTCCTTGAGTGCCTTCAATACCTTCTCCGGTGTGATGGGGGCCTCCGTGAACCTTATGCCAATGGTATTATAGACGGCGTTGGCCACGGTCCCTGCCATCGCGTTGTTTGCCGCCTCGCCGACCCCCTTGGCCCCGAAGGGCCCGGAAGGCTCGTAGGTCTCCGCAAAGAAGGTGGAAACCGCCTCCACCTCTGGCAAATCCACTGCTGTCAGTGATTTATAGTCAACCAGGTATCCCCCGCAGGTGAGTTCCCCTGTGTTTCTGTCATAGTCGGTGTCTTCAAGCAGGGCGAGGCCTATACCCCTGCACAGTCCTCCCTCAAGCTGTCCGGCTGCCAGGTCAGGATTGATGACGGTCCCGGCGTCCACCGCGGCAACGGCGCGCACAGGCTTGACTTCGCCCGTCTGGGTATCCACTTCCACCTCGATGAAGTTGGTCACAAAGCAGGGAGGGCAGTTTACCTGCCGGTGGCTCTCCACCGCGATGGCAGTGCCCCATCCCTTGATCTGAGCGGTCTTTGCAACCTCCCCTACGGTGATGGATTTCCCCTTGGCGCCCTCGAGATAGATGACACCCTGGCCGAGCCTCTCGTCGGGGCGAATCCTGAGGGCATCGGGGTTGACTTCTATGATACGCGACGCGAACTCGAGCAGTCTCCTTTTTGCGGCCTTTGTGGCCTTGAGAAGGGCACTGCCGCCACAGTACACTCCCCTGGTGGCGTGGGTGCACACATCATAACCTGTCGTGCGCGTATCCGAGGGGGATATACCCACCATGTCCAGAGGAACACCCATCTCCTCGGCCACTATCTTTGCGCAGGCCTCGAGGGTGCCTCCCCCGTGGCACATGAGCCCTGTGAGGAAGTCCACGGAGCCGTCCTCGTTCACCTTTACCAGGGCCGTGGAGTAGTCTATGACCTCTCCGGGCATCGGTGCCCCCGTCCCTGAAGTGTGAAAGCTCCTCCCGACTCCTATTCCGCGTCGATACCTGCCTTTCTTCTCTTCGGGTTTGCCGCGTCTCTCCCAGCCGATGAGATCCTTGCCCTTGAGGAGCATCTCCTCAACGCCGCAACTCCTTATGACGGATCGAACGGTCGGCCCTTGCCCCCAGAACGTTTCCCCCAGGCCCACGTAGTTCTTGAGACGCACCTCTATGGGGTCCATACCCAATCTCTCCCCAATCATGTCCATCATGGACTCCACGGCAAAGGAGACCTGGGGATTGCCATAGCCCTGCATGGCACAGGCAGGGGCCTTGTTCGTATACACGGTCTTCCCCTCGAATCGCATGTGGGGCATGCGGTACAGGGAGACGAACCACCCCGACATACACCCCAGAAGGGGGTAGGCCTGGATGTTGTGGGCACCTATATCCACGACGGTCTTCATCTCGCCCGCCGTGATCGTGCCGTCCTTCTTCACCCCGTATTTGAGGTTGATCAGGGACGGGTACTTGCAGTGATCGTACATGTCTTCTTCCCTGGTGAGGACCAGCTTGACGGGCTTCCTCGCCTTGAGGGCCAGGGCGACACATACGGGAATACAGCTATTCATCTGTATACTGGACCCGAATGAGCCCCCGATGGGGACCCGGTGGACGTTCACCTTGCTGAGGGGAATACCGAAGATCCGTCCCAGCAGCTGGCGGGTGTTGTGAATGGACTGGGCTGTTGGCCATAGGGTGATTCCCCCGTCAGGCTCTGGCCTGCAAAGGACGGACTTCGTTTCCATCTGGGCATGATAGGCCCGACCCGTGGCAAAGGTCTCTTCAAGGATCAGGTCAGCCTCCTTAAAGCCCTCTTCAACATTTCCTTCGCTCACCTCCCTTGCGCAGGCGATGTTGTTTTCTATGGGAAGGGTCACATCCCCCAGCATGACATCTTCATAGAGTTGCGGGGCCCCGGGTTCCATAGCCTCGAAGGGGTCAAAGACAGGGGGAAGCTGTTCGTATTCTACCTTGATCGATCTCAGGGCCTTCTCTGCCAGCGCCTCGGTTCTTGCTGCCACCGCAACGATCCCCTCTCCAAAATGCCTGGCCTTGTCAGGAAGGACCGTCCTGTCCCTGTACGTCTTCTCGGGAATGCTCACCTGCCTCTCATTGTACCTCATCCTGGGGACCTCGAATGGGGTGATGCAGACCGCACCCATCTTCTCCGCCTCGCTGGTATCGACAGAGAGGATCTTTGCGTGAGGATAGGGACTCCTCAAGACCCTGCCGTAGAGCATATTGGGCAAGGAAACATCCGTTGAGTACACTTCCCTGCCCGTGACCTTGGACAGCCCGTCCTTCCTGTGCGCGACCTTGCCGATGGTGTGGTACCGCTTTGCTTCCATTTTCCTCTCTTCTCCATATATGAAACTTACCATATGGGCGGGCTGAAGACGAACAGGACTTGGGCCCGCCTCCTGCCTTTGTTCACCCAACTGTGGGGTAAAGACCCGTCAAAGTTGAGCGTGTCCCCTTCCTTCAGGTGGATCTCCCTGCCGTTGATAGTGAAATCCAGTTCACCATTCAAAACGAGTACGAACTCTTCCGTGCCGGGCGGATGTTTGATGTCTTCCGCACTGTCGGAGGTCCCCCCCGGTTCTACCAAACTTATCAGAGGCTCCAGCCTTTTGTTGGTTACCCGCGCAACCAGTAGTTGGCTCGACACCTTCCCGTCAGGATATTTTATCATTCGCCTTTCATCCTTAGACAGGTACCAGTCGCTCTCTGTCCCGGCTTCCAGGTCATTGAACAGATCGACCACACTCACGTCCAGGGCAGATGCCAGCTTCCCGATCATGGAAAGGGACGGAACCGTCAGGCCCTTTTCAACCTGAGAGATGTACGAGTGGGTACACCCGACCCTCTCTGCCAGTTGCCTGAGGGTAAGCCCCCTCTCTTTCCTGTATTCCTTGATCTTTTTCTGAATCTTCTCTTCCATAATTCAGCTGTCAGAAGAAAGGTACGCCTTTTTGACGATATCAGCGTCCCTGAGTTCCCGGGCACGACCCTGTTCCAAAACCTTTCCCTTTAGAAGGACCCGACCACAGACATCAATGGACAGGGAGAACAGGACTGCCAAAACCATAATCACCGGCAGGACAACCCTAATCCATGATCTCTTCATAGGCACTCCTCCGTCTAGAGATTTTTCCCGGTCTCCTTTCCTGTAGCCTGCCGCTCATTACAAACCAAGCCCCTGAACCATCATAAACCCACTAAAACATGTTTAGTAATACTGAACATATTTGAAACTCTCTTTCCTGTCAACATCTTTTCTCCATACCTTCGGGACAACTAAACAATCCGCGTCAAGCAGACGAGGGGTTTCCGCCATCCCCGAGAGAGGCACTAAATAACTCTCATGCATGAGACAAGGAGATCAGAAATGGGTTGACTGAGTCAACGGGATCGTCCTGCCAGGCTTGAAGGGCCTGCCCTGGACTGCGATCCAGGGGCATCCAGAAATTCGAGGGGCTGTGTTGACTGATTTCTCCGGTCAAGCCGGGGAATGACAAGTCACGGCGCAATAATATGAATCCATTTTGCCTGAAGGCGTGGCACTTCAACCATCCCTGAAAGGGACATCAAAGGCGGGTTAAGGACTTGGTAAAGGACAATTATTCGGATCAACAGGAATACCGTGGAAGAGGATCCCCGATATATCGACGACGTGCAGCAAGGGTCCTTGTGTGAATCCTCTTGTTCCTGGGTTAGTTCTTCTCTTCAGGCTTGTTGTTTGTTCCTTTTTCCTTGTCCTCTGAAACAGCGGCGCTTTTCTTCTCGCTCTCGATGTAGTCCATGATCATCCTGTACTTTTCCTTGTCAAGGAGTTTCACCTCGTTGAGCCATTCAAAGGCCTCGGATATATTGAAGAGGACGTGGGGCTCTATGTTGTGGGACCTGATGTATTCGCTTCCACCCTGCTCCCTGTCCAGGAGAACAACGAGTTCGGTAACGATACCTCCCTGCTCCCGGGCCGCCTCCGCAGCGTCTATGACGCTCTGGCCCGTGGTGATGAGATCATCGATCATCAGGATCCTGTCATTTCTTTCCATGTTCCCCTCGACCTTCTTCCTGACGCCGTGTTCCTTCCTCTCCTTGCGGTAGTAGAGCATGGGAATTGCCAGCTTCTGGCTGACTATGGTAGCAAAGGGGACCCCTGCAGTGGGAACGCCCATGACCTTGTCCACCTTTGCCCGGCCTATTTCATTGATCACAATTCGGGCAAGAGAATTGCCAATCCAATCCATTGCTATATGGTCGGAGATGGACTGGCGGAGATCTACGTAATAGGGGCTCTTCTTCCCTGAATGCAGGATGTAATCGCCGATCTTGAGGGCGTCATTCCGTATCAGGCTCAAGGAGACATGCTTCATCAGGTATTTCTTCTCCTCTCTCCATATCTGCCTTTCTATCTGCTCGAACAGGTCAGGTGCCATGGATTTCCCTCCCTCCTACAAAGTTGATACTTCCGCAAAAACCCCTTCCGTCCAGCGAGGTGCGGGATTGCTCTGCCTCTGGAGCTTTTCCGAAAGCGTCACACCTTCGAGGTTTTCTCGTGTTAATCAGGATTGCCGGCTCCTTTTGCCCGCTATCCGGGAAAATCTTCTTATTTCCAGTAGTCCCGCCTTACAAAAACGGAGGGTGCAGAAACCCTTATCTTGCCCCGAGTACGAGGGCCAGGAGGGCCATTCTCACGTACACGCCGTTTCGCACCTGCCTGAAATAGGCAGCCCCCTTGTAGTCATCCACCTCTGCGGCAATCTCATCAACCCGGGGAAGGGGATGCATGATGACGATATCCTTCTTGGCCTTCTGGAGCAGGGCCTTGTCGATCACGTAGGAGCCCTTTATCTTCTCGTATTCCTTGATGTCGGAAAACCTCTCCTTTTGTATCCTGGTGACATACAGGAGGTCAGACTCCGTTGCTGCCTTGACCAGGTCATCGGTTTCCCTGACCTCCATTCCCCTTCCCTCGAGGCTGGAAACAATCTCGGACGGCATTCTTAGAAGCCCGGGAGACACCAATCGCAACCTGACATCATATAAGGAAAGAATCTCAACCAGGGCGTGTACCGTACGCCCGTACTTCAAGTCTCCCACGAGGGACACGGTTATGCCGTCCAGCTTTCCCAGTTCTTTCCTGATCGTGTAGACATCCAGGAGGGCCTGGGTCGGATGCTGCCCTGCGCCATCACCCGCGTTTATGACGGGCACGGCCGCAACCCTTGCAGCCTCTGCTGCCGAACCTATCTCCGGATGGCGCATGACAATGACATGGGCATACTGGCTCACGGTCAAGGCCGTATCACCGATGCTCTCCCCCTTTGCAGCGGAAGAGGTAGCCCCTGAGGCCACGCTCGTCACGCCTCCACCCAGGCTCAGCATCGCCGATTCGAAGGAAAGCCTCGTCCGGGTGCTCGGTTCGAAAAACAGGGTGGCCAGCACCTTTCCCTTTAGGATGTCGTAGGTGCCCCCCCTTTCAAGCCCTCCTTCAAACTCCTCGGCCACCTTCATGACCCTGTCCAGATCTTCCCTGGAGAACTGGTTGCCATGCAAAATGTGCTTCCCTTTAAAATCTCCTATCATGGAAATATCTCCTTCCTTATCCTCCCGGTCTCCGCAACAACAAGGCCTTTCACACCTTGCGGAATAATTAGAAAAACGAGTCAATTTAGCGCCTTAGATATCATCCTATTATGTGATTTTTTGCAATACAAGCATAATAAAGAAGACTTGTAAAGAATTTCTTGATATGAGCCCCGATGTTGCATTAAATACCACCCATAGCTTAGATATTTCCGTCATCACGAGGTTTGCAAATTGAACCATGTTACGGTTGCGATGGAGGGATTGGAATGAAAGACGGTTTCGATCTACTGGTCAAGGGAGGCCTTGTCGTAGGGTCTCAAGGCATTGATGGCCTGGATATTGCCATCAAGGACGGGACAATCGTGAAATTGGCCCGGGACCTGGATCCCAACCAGGCCGAGGAGGTGATTGACGCATCTGGAAGATATGTTCTTCCGGGCCTGCTCGATGTCCATGTCCACCCGGTCTATGAGGATTCCATACGGGATTGTTCCATCCTGGGGGCATTCGGCGGAATAACGACCGTCATACACTACGCTTACGCGCGACCCGGTATGGAGCTGGCCAACACGGTCAGAGAATTCATTGACGAAGGTGAAGGGACATCCCACACGGATTTTGCCATCCACGGGGCGATGTTCGATCCGGAAAACCAGATCAAGGATATCCCAAAGTGCTTTGAAATGGGTGTGACCTCCTTCAAGATGTTTATGACCTATGCCAAGCTTGGATGGATGACGGACGACTACCATCTGGCAAAAGCCATGGACGTCATTTCCCAACAGGGTGGCCTGGCCATGGTCCATGCCGAGGACGGCCTCTCCATCGACTATCTGGAAGATAAGTTCAGGAGTGAACCCCAAAAGGAGGTCTTTCTCAAGGTGAGGCCGGGAATCCTTGAAGCGGACGCCACATTCAGGGCAATTTCTATTGCCCGCGTGATGAATTGCCCCCTCTATATCGTTCACGTCAGCGCGAGACAGGCATTAGGGCCCATAAGGGATGCACGGGAGCAGGGTCAAAGGGTCTATACCGAGACGTGTCCCCAATACCTCTGCTTGACGGACAGGGATCTCCAGGAAAAAGGGCCCCTGGCCAAGATCGGCCCGCCCCTCCGGACCACGGAGGATAACGATGCCCTCTGGGCGGCCCTCAAGACAGGGCTCATCGATGTGATCGCCAGTGACCACGCCCCAAAGGCAAAGAAGATCGATGACGACTTCTTTGAGGCCCCCTTCGGTTCCCCCTCATCCGAGACCATGCTTGCCGTCACCTACCAGAGGGGAATCAACGAAGGCAGACTGGATCTCTGTACACTGGTGAGGGCAATGAGTGAATCCCCGGCGAGGATCTTTGGCCTTTATCCCCGGAAAGGGGCCTTGAAGGAGGGATCCGATGCCGATCTCCTGGTCTTCGACGCTTCAGCAAGACACCGAATCAGCCAGGGAACCCAGCACTCCAAGGCAGGGTACACCCTCTACGAGGGGATGGATTGTCTGGGTAAACCCATCATGGTCATGCAAAGGGGAAAGATCATTGTTGATGGGGACGCATTAAAGAGCAGCAAGGGGCAGGGGAATTTCCTGGAAACGAAGATCTCTGATACCCCTGGCCACCTATCAAAACTTGACGGTTAAACTGGAACCCTCAGTTGGATAAATCGAATCTTAAGGAGAAGACGAGTATGGAGAAGATGACCTGTGGTCGGTTATTGGTACAGACCTTAGTACACCACAGTATAGACACGATCTTTGCCCTCCCTGGGGTGCAACTGGACCATTTCTTCAATGCCCTCTATGATGAGCGGAAATCCATCAGGGTTATCCAGACCAGGCACGAACAGGCCACCGCTTACATGGCCTTCGGCTATGCAAAAACCACGGGGAGGGTGGGAACCTTTGCTGTCGTGCCGGGACCCGGCTTTCTGAATACCACGGCGGCCCTCTCCACCGGATACGCGTGCAATGCCCCCATGCTGCTCATTACGGGGGAGATTCCTTCTTCCCAGATCGGCAGGAACATAGGTTGGTTGCACGAGTTGCCGGATCAACTTGCCTTACTGCGAGGATTGACAAAGTGGGCAGAGCGAATTGACCACCCCGTTGAGGTGCCCTGCAAGGTTCGTGAAGCCTTCAAGCATCTATCGACCGGACGCGTCCGCCCCGTTGCCCTGGAAATACCCATAGACGTTATGGCCATGGAGAGCTATGTGGACCCTGGCGTGCCCGCCGAGACCTATGAGCAGCCTGATCCTGATCCGGACCTCATAGAGCAGGCCGCGCGCCTCCTGGGAGGGGCCACAAATCCCATGATCCTTGTTGGGGGAGGGATATTCGGGGCGGAAGAGGAACTCCTGGAACTGGCAGAGATGCTCCAGGCCCCCGTCGTCATGACACGAAACGCCTTTGGCGCCATAAGCAGCAGACATCACTTGGCCCTCCCGACACCCGCCGGACATCGGCTCTGGGGTGACGTAGACGTGGTCCTCGCCGTGGGGACCAGGATGGAGTCACAGATCGCGGATGATGGAGGCCATCACAGGCCGTGGGGGGTGGATGATCAACTCAAAATCATCCGTATGGATGTCGACCCGGCCGAAATCAATCGGGTCAGGATTCCGGACACAGGGATC